>CAZWED010000039.1:0-3941 GCA_964632645.1 uncultured Ferrimonas sp.
AAGAACCAGATCCGCCGCCTGACCGGCCTGCTGAAGACCCACTTCAACTTTGCCGATCAGGGCGAGTTCTCCATTGAGATCGATCCTCGCGAAATCGAGCTGGAAACCGTGGATGTGTTGAAAGAGGTGGGTTTCAACCGCATCTCCGTGGGCGTTCAGGACTTCAACAAAGACGTGCAGAAAGCGGTCAACCGCGAGCAGGATGAGCAGTTCATCTTCGATCTGGTGAAATACGCCCGTGAGCAGGGCTTTGAATCCACCAACGTGGACCTGATCTACGGCCTGCCGCACCAGACCCCGGAGTCCTTTGACAAGACTCTGGCCCGCATCAAGGACCTGAGCCCCGACCGTCTGAGCATCTTCAACTACGCGCACCTGCCGCACCGCTTCGCGGCCCAGCGTAAGATCCATGAAGAAGATCTGCCGACGCCGCAGCAGAAGCTGAAGATCCTGGAAAACAGCATCAACACTCTGACCGGGGAAGGCTACCAGTTCATCGGTATGGACCACTTTGCCAAGCCGGATGACGAGTTGGCCAAGCTGCAACGTGCCGGCAAGCTGCACCGCAACTTCCAGGGTTACACCACCCAGCCGGATGCGGATCTGCTGGGTCTGGGCGCATCGGCCATCTCCAGCATCGGCAACGCCTATGCCCAGAACCAGGTTGCTCTGAAGGATTACTACGACGCCATCGACGCCGAGGGCCACGCTCTGGTGAAAGGCTGCTCCCTCGAGCGCGACGACTTCATCCGCCGTGCGGTGATCAAACAGCTGATCTGCCACTTCGAGCTGGACAAAACCACCATCGAGCGCGACTGGGACATCAACTTCGACGAGTACTTCGCCGAAGACCTGAAACTGCTGACCCCCTTCGTCGACGATCAGCTGGTGGAGCTGGAAGGCAACATCATCCGCGTGACCGCCCAGGGCAACCTGCTGATCCGCAACATCTGCATGTGCTTCGACCGCTACCTGCGTGAGAAAGCCCGCCAGCAGCAGTTCAGCCGCGTCATTTAAGCGCCGGACTAACGTTGAAAAAGCCGCCCATCGGGCGGCTTTTTTTGATCAGCGAAAACGTGCCGCCTTGCGGGCCCGCAGCGCCTCCCGCTCCCCGTCGCTGAGGAACGCCAGCGCCAGGCCGTTATGCTGGATCTGGCGCAGCTGCTGATCGGTCAGGCCAATCCGTTCACGGGCCATGCGGTACTCAAAGGGCACCGAGTTGGCCGACACGCCGGGATCGTCGGTATTGAGGCACACCGTGATGCCCGCCTCGACAAACTGGCGGATAGGGTGCGCGGGGTAATCCGCCACCGAGTTGGCGTGAACGTTCGAGGTGGGGCAGGATTCAATGCCGATCCCCTGTTCCGCCAGAAACGCCATCAGGCGCGGATCCTCGACCGCCGTCGTGGCGTGCCCCAGGCGGGTGGCCCCCAACGCCTGAACCGCCTGCCAGATGCTGCTCGGCGGCCCCGGCTCCCCGGCATGAATGGTCACGTTCAGGCCCGCATCCCGCACCCGCCGGAAATGGTCCACAAACAGCGTGCCCGGATACCCCTCCTCGTCCCCCGCCAAATCGCAGGCGACAAAGTGATCACGTTGGCTGAGGATGGCATCCAGCTCGCGATGGCAGGCGTCCTGACCCTCCCCGCGACACAGGATCCCAATCAGGTTGACCTTGACGCCGGTGGCCCGGGCCGCACTCTGCACCCCGTCGATCACCGCTTCCACCACGCCCTCCAGAGGCAGCCCATGCGGTCCGGCCATGTAAGCGGGAGAGAAGCGCAGTTCGGCGTAGTCCACCCCCTCCAGAGCCAGGTCTTCCACGTTCTCCCGGGCCACGCGGTGCACGGCATTGAGGTCTCCCAGCACCGCCACCTGGTAATCCAGTTTGGCCAGCAACGCTTCCACTGACGGGCAGCGGTCTGTCACCTGCAGGTAGGGACGCAGGGCGGACAAGGTTTGGGCAGGCAAGGAAACATTAAAACGACGGCCGAGGTCCAGCACCGTTTCCGGTCGGACGCTGCCATCCAGATGTCGGTGCAGATCGGTCAGCACCAAAGTGGGGTCAGTCATGGGTACAGTTCTGTGTTGTTATCGCTCCGCCACTCCCTCCCAATTGGACTAACGGATCCGTTACAATGGCGCAACCCCGCTCCCAAGGGTCGGTGGCCAAGGATATAGAAAATAAGGAAAAAAACGATGAAAAAGTGCCTGGGACTGGTGCTGTTACTGCTGGCAGGTTGCGCCGCTACCCCCACCCCGACCGACGAGCTCAACCAACTGATGGACGCCGCCTGGCAACAGCAGTTGAAGGCCTCCCCCAGCCTGGCCCATCGCTTTGGCGATGCCGATGCGGCAGGCCGTCTGGCGGACGCCTCACCGGCCTTTCTGGCGCAGCAGCAGAGCGCCTACGAGGCTCTGCTGACGCGGGCCCGCGCCCTCGATGTCGACGCCTTGCCCAGCGAGGCCCAGGTTGATCTGGCTATCCTGCTGGAGATCCTCAACAACCAGGTGGACGGCTACCGCTACAAGGAGCATCTGGTGCCGATCTCGTCCGAGGGGGGCTTCCACGCCTACATTGCCAGCATCGCCCGCGAAGCCCAGTTGCAGGATAACGCGGCGATCGAGCACTACCTCAGTCGCCTGCAGGCACTGCCCCGTTACTTTGACCAGCAGATCGCCTGGATGCGCCAGGGCATGGCCGAGGGGATCACCGTTCCCCAGGTGGTGCTGCCCGGCTTTGAGGAGAGCATCCTCGCGTTCATTCCCGAGCAACCGGAGCAAAGCCTCTACTACCGACCGCTGGACGCCCTGGGTGACGAGCACGCCGACGCCAAGGCACGAGGCCTGGCCCTGGTGCAGGATGCGGTGATCCCGGCCTACCAGGGGTTCTACGAGTTCTTCATCAACGAGTACCAGCCCGCCGCCCGCCAGACCATCGCCGCCAGCGATCTGCCCAACGGTCGGGCGTATTACGAAAACCGGGTTCGTCACTTCACCACTCTGGGCATGAGTGCCGATGAGGTGCATCAGCTGGGGCTGGAAGAGGTAGCCCGGATCCGCGCCGAAATGGCGCAGGTGATCGCCGATCTGGGCTTTGAAGGCAGCTTCGCCGAGTTTCTCGACTTCCTCCGCACCGATCCGCAGTTTTACGCCAAGACGCCGGATGAGTTACTGCGCTATGCCGCGTTTCTCTCCAAGCAGGCAGACGCGATGCTGCCGCGCTTCTTCCAAACCCTGCCGCGCACTCCTTACGGCATCAAAGAGGTGCCTGCCGAGATCGCCCCCAAATACACGACCGGACGCTACTCCGGCGCCAGCCGTGACGACCAGCCGGGCTACTACTGGGTCAACACCTACGCCCTGGACAAACGCCCGCTGTACGAGATGGAAGCCCTGACACTGCACGAGGCGGTGCCCGGTCATCACCTGCAGATCGCCCTGAGCCAGGAGCAGGATCTGCACCTGCTGCGACGCTACCACTACATCAGCGCCTTTGGTGAAGGGTGGGGCCTGTACGCCGAGAAACTGGGGCTGGAAGGCGGGTTTTACCAGGACCCCTACAGCAACTTTGGCCGCCTCACCTACGAGATGTGGCGGGCCTGTCGTCTGGTGGTGGACACCGGCATGCACGCCAAGGGCTGGAGCCGCGACCGGGCACTGGCGTTTCTGGCCGACAACACCGCCCTGTCGCTGCACAATGTCCAAACCGAAATCGACCGCTACATCTCCTGGCCCGGTCAGGCGGTGTCCTACAAAGTGGGTGAGCTGACGCTCTGGCGTTTGCGTAGCAAGGCGGAAACCGCGCTGGGTGACCAGTTTGACCTGCGCGCCTTCCACGACCAGATCCTGAGCGGGGGTTCCATGCCCCTGGCCGAGCTGGAACGACAGCTGGACCTGTGGATCGCCACCCGGCGCCAGGGGTAAACTCCGACCATGAT
>CAZWED010000039.1:3960-15636 GCA_964632645.1 uncultured Ferrimonas sp.
ACTGAAACCGAAGTACAGGCCGCCGTTCTGCGCCGCCTGCTCAGCCACCTGGACAGTCACAAAGAGGTGCAGAACATCGACCTGATGATCCTCGCCGACTTCTGCCGCAACTGCCTGGCCAAGTGGTACATGGCAGAGGCCAAAGAGCGGGGCGTTGAGGTGGATTATGATGCCGCGCGCGAAGCGATCTACGGCATGCCCTACAGCGAATGGAAAGCCAAACACCAGCTGGAGGCCACACCGGAGCAACTGGCCGCGTTTGAGGCCCGTCAGGCCGCCAAACAAGCCAATTCATGAGCGCCGCCGCACTCATCTGGCAGCAGGCGGAGCAGGGCAGTTTTGCCGGCGTGGATGGGGTGCCCATCCACTATGCGGTGCTCCGCCACCCACAGGAGCGCGGGGCCATTGCCCTGTGCACCGGACGGGTGGAAACCTACCTGAAATACCATGAACTGGTCGACGACCTCTACCGGATGGGCTTTTCCCTGTACCTGTGGGATCACCGGGGCCAGGGACTCTCTGGCCGCATGCTGGCCAATCCCCATGTCGGCCATGTGGCCCGCTTCGATGACTACATCGCCGACATGCACGCGTTTTACCAGACCCGGATCGCGCCGGCGGGACACCGCCACCTGGCGCTGCTGGGTCACTCCATGGGGGGCGCCATCGCCACCGGCTATCTGCAGCGTTACCCCGACCACTTCCAGGCTGCCGCCCTCTCCGCCCCCATGTACGGCATCCGGTTGCCCGCCCCCAAAGCGGTGCTGCAACCTCTGGTGACGTTGATGGCAGCCCTGATGCCCGGGCGTTACGTGCCGGGAGGCAGCGACTACGATCCGGTGCGGTTTGAAGAGAATGAACTGACCGGCGATGCACGGCGTTATGCGGAGTTTCGGGCGCTCTACGAAGCCTGGCCCGGGGTTAAGCTGGGAGACCCCAGCCTGGGCTGGCTGGCGCAGGCGCTAAGGCAGATCGACAGGCTGGCGACAATGACGGTTTCCGTCCCCATTCTGGTGATGCAGGCCGGCGACGACAACATTGTGGACAACGACGCGCAGAGCGCGTTTTGCGCCCGTCAGCCGCAGCACCAACTGCTGACCTACCCGGGCGCACGCCATGAGTTGCTGATTGAGCAGGACCCAATCCGCAGTGCCGTCCTCAGTGCGGCAGAACAGTGGTGGGTTCACCATGGAGCTGCTGCACCTTCAGCCGTTTCAGTAGCGAATCCAGCGGCCGCGGGGCGCTGAACAGGTACCCCTGGAAACGCTGGCCCCCCTGTCCTAACAGAATGTCGTAACAGGCTTCCTCATCAACACCGTGAGCGGTCCAGGGCAGCCCCAGGGTGCGCACCACTTCCACCTGGGCCCGCAACACGGCCTGGGCCTGGGGTTTCGCCAGCGCACCGAAATGGCGGCAATCCAGTTTCACTCCGCTCAACGGCAGTGCCAGCATCTGGGCCGGAGCCATCAGGCCACTACCCAGATCGTCCAGCACCAGGTCGACGCCAATCGCCACCAAGTCCGCCAGCACCGCCAACACCGACTTATCGGCCCCCTGCAGCTCCCGCTCTGACAGCTCCAGGGCCAGCGCATGCCGGCCAATGCCGTGACGCTCCAGCTCCGTTTTCAGGCGCGTCACAAAGCCCCTGGCCATCAACTGCCTGACCGTGAAGTTCAGGCTCATCTGCTCCACCCCGTGACGGCGCAATGAGGCCAGATCCCGACACGCCTGCTCCAATTGCAGTTCGGTCAGACGGTCGCTGAGCCCATAGCGGGTGAGAACCGGCAAAAAGGCCTCGGGCAGGATCTCGCCCCGTTCAGGATGATGCCAGCGCAACAGGCCCTCTACCGTCAGGATCTCCCGACGGCTGTCCATGACGGGCTGGTAATGGAGATGCAGCTGGTTGCTCTCCAGAGCCTGATGAAGGCTGTCGCGCAACCACAGCAGATGGCGTGCCTCCTGATGCATGGCAGGGTGGTAGATCTGGGTGCTGCTGCGCTCCCGCTCCTTGGCGTCAAACACCGCCAACTCCGCCTGCGCCAGCACGGTATTGCTGCTTTGTCCCGGGCCCGGCGTAAAGGGGCTGATCCCGATGGTCGCCCCCATGCGCAGCGGGGTGCCCTCCAGGATCCAGGGCTTGGCCAGCCCGTTGTGGATCCGCTCACTCAGCAGTTCCGCCTGTTCCGTCAGGCTCACTCCCGGGCGTCCAGCCACCAGGATGGCAAATTCATCCCCCTCGAGCCGAAGCATGGCGGTGGCTTCCGGCACCAGTTTATTCAGGCGACGCTCCACCTGTTCCAGCAGGCGATCGCCCGCCTGATGGCCATGAACGTCGTTAACCACCTTAAAGTCGTCCAGATCGAGATAGAGCAGCAGCGCCCCGTCCGCCTCCACGTCGGCGGTCACCACCATCGGTGCCAGACGGTGCAGCAGGGCCGGACGATTCAGACCCGAGGCGTGGGACTCACCGGTCAGTCCCAACTGGGGCTGACCCTGTTCATTGGTGACGTCGGTGTGAGTCCCGATCATCCGGCGGGGACGGCCATCCTGGTCCCAATCCACCATCATCGCCTTGTCCAGAACCCAGATGTAATGACCATCGCGGTGACACAGGCGATGGAGATTTTCAAACTCGCTGGCCGTGCCGTCGATGTAGTCCTGCAACTGCTTCAGCACCCGCCCCCGATCTTCCGGGTGAAGTCGCTGCTCCCAGGCATCAAAGCTGGACACCAGCTCGTCGTCGCGATACCCCAGCATCGCTTTCCAGTGGTGGGACAGGAACACCGTATTTTTGTCGATCTGCCAGTCCCACACCCCCAGTTTCAGCCCCTCCACGGCATAGAGCCAGCGCTGCTCACTGGCCACCAGCTGGGCGTAACTCTCCCGCAGGCGCTGGTTGCTCTGGCTCATTTTTTCACTGAGCGTGTCCAGTTCGGCAATGCGGAATCCGGTTGGCAGCTGAAGTTCCGGTTCACCGAGGCGGGGCAATTGCCGGGCCAGTGCCTGCAGCGGCCCCGCCAAAAAGCGATGCCCCAGCAACAGCAGACAAACCGCCAGCATCAACGCCAGGGCCCAAAGCCAGGAGAGGCGATCGACAAACTGCTGCTGGGTGATGGTGTTCAGCGGGGTGAGGTCCTGCTCCAGGTAGAGCAGGCGGGGGATCAGCTGGGGCTTGAGTTGCACCAGCGGATAGTAAATCTGCAGGCTGCCACGAAGGGGATCCTGATGAAACTTTGCCCGACCGGCCAGCAAAGCCTTACCAGCGAGCTCGCTCTGGTATCCGTCCAGCAGCAGTGTCGCCTGGCCGCCACGCCAAATCATCTGGCTGCCCAGATAGATGCGCTGATCGCGATCGACAATGGCGGCAGACAGCAGCGAGTTGTCGTGCGTCCACTGCAGCATGATCTGCTCGGCCACTTCCGCAGTTCGGCTGCTGCCGGCAGAAACCAGCAGCTGTTCCAACTGCTGGGCGCGCTGTTTCAACAGGTGGCGCTGCGCATCCTGAAGATGGCTTCGCATCATGTCCCGTCCCAGGACAAAATCCACCCCCACCAGCGTCACGACATACAGCAGCAGTGCAGCAGCCATCACCAGCAACAGGGGCCAGTGCGGTCGGGGCAGGCGAGCCAACAGCGACCGGGACGGAGGCAAAGATGGGGTCACGGCCTGACTTCCTTGTTAGGGTTCCGTCCCCTAGCATACCTGTCACATCAGGGTGAGCAAAGGGTCGGCAATCGAACCCGATCTCCGGCTACATCAGAGCCATCTGGCAGGGTATTGCCCCAAACATGCCGCTCAACACAAAGGCAGCACAAAGGTTGAAGCTCAATCGCAGAAGGTCTTAATCGGCTTGCGGGCAAAGGGGGGCGTCGACAGGGCATGCCATTGCGGCAATGAATCCTCCTCACACGCCTCCGGGGTTCGACAAACCGACTCGGACACCAACTCACACAGGCTGCTCACCAGCCAGTCTGGAATGTTGTTCGCTTCGCTGCGGGTGATGAGGTAGTAGCTTGGCGGGGCAATGTCATGGTGCAGCAGGCCAAACTCGGCGTCGCTCAGGCGGCGGCTCTTCAGGCCGGGTATGTGGCTGAGAAAGTCCGAAGCCATCTGGGTACTGACCAGAGTAAAAGCATCACTTTCCTGCAATCCGTCGTTCACTTCCGACAGGGCACTGACCCGGCCGGCCACGGCCAGGTGGCGGCCGGAGGAGAGGGCGTACCGCTCCAGCGGATCCAGGCGCTCGCTGAAAGCCGGGCATTCGGTGATCAGGTAGGGGTACTGCAACATCCCATCCAGCATATTGTTCGGGGGGCTGAGCCAGATGGGATGAGAGGCCCGGGCCACCACAAACAGTTGCTCACCGGTGGCAATAAAACGGGATTGCAGGTTTTCCCGGCCCGAAGGCAGGCATTGGATAAGCATCTGGTTGTCTTCCCTCAACAACCCATCACCGCCGCCCACCGGAAGGGGGCGCACACTGAGCGCCAATGGCGTGCCCAGGCCATCCGCCCGCTTCTTAATCTGACTGGCCAGACGGCAGGTCAGCGGCGCGGGCGCGAGGATCATAAAGTGGTCATGCTCATTCTGCGTGGGGGCTTCAAGCTGAAGGGCCACCTGGGAGGCCTTACACAAGACCTGGGCAAAACCGGGATACAGGCGGTTGGCCATGGGCGTGGCTTCCAACCCGCTTTGTCGACGGACAAACAGAGGATCGCCGGTGATCTCCCTGAGCGACGCCAAGCAACGGCTGATCTTGGCGGGACTGACGCCCAACGCCTGAGCAACCGGCTGGGCACTGTGCGCGTCATACACCTGCACAAACACCCGAATCGTAAACAAAGAGAGTCCTTGTATCCGTTCGATGGCTTCCACTGTCTCTCGCCCTGACATCAACACTGAGGAAACATCAGCCTACCCCAATTCTCAACACGCCGAACGGGCAAATTTCACACAACTTAAACCCTGAACTTGAGATAGCGCACAGTTTTAGCCTTTTTTTGGATTACAGAAACCGGCTTCGTCTTAGCGATCAATTTCGGAAACTGAAAAAGGCAATCTCAGTAGATGTAAGCCACTTGTATCTCAATGGTGAACCGTTCTGGACAAGGGCAAAAATGTAAGCACCACTCCCATAACGAGGCGAGGATACCGACGATCATTCGAGATTTTCGACAGCAGACAGACAATCACTCCAAATCGCTTCCCGTAGGGGGTTTGGTGAGCCTGTTCAAAAAAGGCACACCGACAAGCCAGTATCGTCAAATTGGGTGCAGAAGCATCTTTAAAAATAAGAATTGGGAGTGATGATGAAAACGTTCAAAAAGCCGTACCTGGCATTGGCCATTGCCGCCCTGGTGCTGACCGGCTGCGTGGATGATGGCAAAGACGGTGCCACCGGTCCACAAGGGCCTGAAGGTCCGCAAGGCCCTGAAGGCCCGGGCTATCAGCCGCCGCTGGTGACCAAGTCAGACCTGACCCAGATCGACCTGGTGAGCTACGCCGTTGAAGACGGCAAGCTGACCTTTGAATTCTATGCCGTTGACCAGGATGGCATGAAGATCACCGGCCTGACCGATGCCTCTGTCTATGTCGCCGAAATGGTTGAAAACCGTGGCGTCATCAAGAACCGGGACGGCAAATACGGCGGCAACGTCTGCTTTGACGTGGAAAATGGCGCCAACGACTGCGGCCGCAGCGAAAAACTGCCTGTTGAGGGCGGCAGCCTGACCGAAGGGGAAGACGGTCTGTACAGCATCGTTGCCCCGATGGCCACCGCCAGTGCCGGCCAGGAAGGGATCGTTCGCCTGTCCATCGGTGGCAGCGGCGAGATCGCCTCCTCCGGTTACGTGGTTGTCGACGCACCGGAAGGCCTGACCACCACCACCACCGAAGCCTGTTTTGCCTGTCACGTCGACTACGCTGCCAGTGACTTCCGCCACGCGGGCTACACCGCCAAGGATCTGGAAGGCAACATCGACTTCGTGGAAGGCTGTATGGTGTGTCACAACTCCATCTCCCGCGCCGACGAAGATGGCGGTTACGCCACCGCGAACATGTCGAAGATTGGTCACATCAATCACGTCGCCAACGGTTTCGACAAAGACTTCACCGTCATGAACTGCACCACCTGCCACGACGCAGAATTGCTGGTGAAGAGCAGTGGCTATGGCCAGCCCGGCTGTTACGACTGCCACGGCCCGAATGGCATCGCACCGCGCTCCAGTGCTGAAAGTGCTGAGCCGATCATCCCGAACACTTCCACCGACTTCTTCAACCTGCACATGAACGTGTTCAATGCGCAGCCGCTGGAAGAACTGGATGCCCTGCGTGCCAACCACTACACCACCACCACCATCCCTTACTGGGATGCGGCTGTGACCTGGACCGATGAAGCAACAGGTGGCGTTATCGGCACCGGTGCCGTCTGTACCGACCTGAAACTGTTCCAGAAAGTGGCGGATGGTGATGACGTTCAGCTGAACATTGGTGAACTGTACGCCGACCACACTCTGGTGTATGCCGGTGCCTACATCCACGGTTACGACAGTGACAAGCAAACCATCACCGGTCGCGCCATCAGCCGGGGCTCCGAGCAGTACGTTGAGCGTGCCGACGGCACCCGCTCTATCTGCTTCCCGCAACTGTTGGCTGCAGAAGGCAGCGATGCCACCGACTTCACTGCCGGCCACCTGATGGCAAGCACCCGTGTCACCTTCACCCACGAAGGCTGGGTGGATGACGACGGTCGTGATGGCGTGTCCTTCACCGGTTACTCCAACGTGGCGTCCACCGATTACTACGTTATCGACATCGCCACAACGGAACCGACCTTCACCGACGAAGGTGAGTTCGGTCGCCGCCTGGCCGTCACCAGCGACAGCTGCACCACCTGTCACAACAGCGAGACCAACTTCCACAAGAACGGCAGCTACCAAAATGGCGGCCTGGATTGTGTGGCCTGCCACAACAACGGTCAGAACCGTAACGCCGGTGGCTCTGCACCGGGCTTCGGTCCCATGGTTCACAGCATGCACTGGGGCGTTGGCAGCGGTATTGGCACTGACGAGGCGAACTCCGCCACCGAACTGAACGCGGACAACTGTGTCACCTGTCACGCCGAAGGCATCAGCCTGGCGGACATTCCGAACCAGTACATCCTGTCCCGTTCTTACAACGGCGGTACTCGTGGCGTCATGACCAGCCCGGTAATGGCAAACTGCTTCGCTTGCCACAACGGTGAAGCAGCCACCAACCACATGAAGCAGAACGGCGGCGAACTGAACGTGCCGGCCGGACCGCTGTGGTACACCGAGCCGACTGCCGAGTCTTGCGCCACCTGTCACGACAGCGGCAAGACCTTCGGTATCGACCAATACCACGTGTTTGAGCGCCCCTAAGGCCTCAAACCAGGGGCAGACAGCCTCTGATCCCTGCAAGTGTTTAAGGCCCCTTCGGGGGCCTTTTTTGTGGGGTTATGGAGGGGAGTTTGGAAGCGCGATAGCGTCAGGCTTAGGGTAGTTCACCGCCTTATATTCAAACGTTCTGTCCGGCCACGTAGCCGCTGCTCCAGGCCCACTGGAAGTTGAAGCCGCCCAGCCAGCCGGTAACGTCCATCACTTCGCCGACAAAGAACAGGCCCGGCACCGATTTACACTCCATGGTTTTGGAGGAGAGCTCGTCGGTATCCACCCCACCCAGCGTCACTTCCGCGGTGCGGTAGCCTTCGTCGCCTGCTGGCTTCAGCTGCCAGCCATTGAGCATGGCGGGAATCGATTCCAGGGCGCCTTTGTTGAGCTGCCCCAGAGGGACATTGCTCCAGCCGTGGTAGGCGATCAACGCTTCCGCCAGGCGGGCGGGGAAGTGTTCCGACAGCCAGGTGAGCAGCTGACGCTTGGGTGAGCGTTGCCGCGCTTCGGCCAGGGCTTCGGCGGCGTCCAGTGAGGGCAGCAGGTCGATGGTGACCGGCTCGCCACTTTGCCGATAGTTCGACGCCTGCAGAACCGAGGGGCCGGACAGCCCACGGTGGGTGATCAGCATCTGCTCGGTAAAGCTCGGCCCCCGGGCAGCCTGAATGCTGGTGGTCAGGCTGATGCCGGACAGCGGTTCGAAGTGCTGCTTTTCCGTGGGTTGCAGGGTAAAGGGCACCAGGCCGGCGCGGGTCGGGCGCACCTTGAGGCCGAACTGCTCGGCGATCTGGTAGCCGAATGGGGTGGCCCCCAGTTTCGGCATCGACAGGCCGCCGGTGGCCACCACGAGGGACTGGCACTGGATCCGCCCCGCGCTGGTCGCCAGGCTGAACCCTTCGTCGATTTTGCTGATCGCCTCGATGTGGGTGCGCAGGCGGATCTGCACCTGCCCCTTATCGCACTCCGCCAGCAGCATGGCGACGATGTCTTTGGCGGAGTCGTCGCAGAACAGCTGGCCATGATCCCGCTCGTGATAGGGGATGTTGTGGCGCACCACCATGTCGATAAAGTCCCACTGGGTGTACTGGGCCAGGGCGGACTTGGGGAAGTGCGGATTGGCACAGAGGTAGTTGGCGGGCTCCATGTACAGGTTGGTGAAGTTGCAGCGGCCACCGCCGCTGATCAGGATCTTCTTACCCGCCTGCTTGGCATGGTCCAGCACCAGCACACGGCGCCCCCGGGCGGCGGCGGTGGCGGCACACATCAGGCCGGCGGCACCCGCGCCGATCACTACCACGTCTGTCTGCATTGTCGAATTCCGTTGGATCTCAGATGAACAAAAAGGGGATGCCTCGGCATCCCCTTGTAACCTTAGTGCCGCATCATTCCGGCTTCATGTCCCGACCCAGCAGGGCGCGGGCCGCTTCCTGAACCGGTTTGCCCTCGTAGAGCACCTGGTACAGTTGGTCGGTAATGGGCATTTCGACCCCCTGGCGCTTGGCCAGCAGGTACACCTCTTTGGCGTTACGGTAGCCTTCCACCACCTGGCCGATCTCCTCCATCGCCTGCTCCACCCCTTTGCCCTGGCCCAGAGCCAGGCCGAAGCGGCGGTTACGGGAGAGGTTGTCGGTACAGGTCAGCACCAGATCACCCAGACCGGCCATCCCCATAAAGGTGTCCTTATCGGCACCCAGGGAGCAACCGAGGCGGCACATCTCCACCAAACCACGGGTGATCAGCGCGGTACGGGCATTGGCACCAAAGCCGATGCCATCGGACATGCCGGCGCCGATGGCGATCACGTTCTTCACCGCACCGCCCAGCTGCATGCCGATAAAGTCCGGGTTGATGTAGACCCGCATCCAGGTGCCGCAGTGCAGCAGTTGCGCCATGTCCTCGGCAAACACGGGATCGGTCGCGGCCAGTGAGATTGCGGTCGGCAAACCCGCCGCCATCTCTTTGGCAAACGTCGGACCGGACAGCACCGCCAGCGGGATATCATCCCCCAGGATCTCCCGGGCCACATCCTGCAGCAGGCGGCCGGTTTCCGGCTCCAGCCCCTTGGTCGCCCAGACAATACGGGCGTCGGGACGGAGCAGGGGCCTGGCCCGGTTCAGCACCTCGCCAAACACGTGGCTGGGCACCACCACCAACACGTCGCGGGAAGCGGCCAGGGCTTTGCCCAGGTCACTCTCAACCACCAACGGTTCAGGGAAGGGGGCACCGGGCAGAAACGCGTCGTTGCAACGGTCGCGCTCAAGCTGCGCCATGTGGTCGGCTTCGTGGCCCCAAAGCACGGTACGATGACCGTTGCGAGCCAGGGAAATGGCAAGGGCGGTGCCGTAAGACCCCGCCCCAAGTACCGTAATCGCGGCTTGTTCAGTCAACTGAAAAGCTCCTGAGGTTATTAGGCGTCCGCCTGCGCACCTTCAGCGGCCGCTTCTTGCTGGCGCTTCTGCAGGTACTGGGCAAACAGAGCATCAAAGTTCACCGGCGCCAGGTTCAGCGGCGGGAAGGTGCCACGGTTCACCAGGCTGGCCACGGCTTCGCGGGCGTACGGGAACAGGATGTTGGGGCAACCAGCGCCCAGCGCGTGGGCCAGTTGCGGCTCAGGCAGGTTGGCGATGGTGAAGATACCGGCTTGCTGAACTTCGGCCAGGAAAGCAACGTCTTCGCCCACTTTGGTGGTCACGGTGATGGAGATCACCACTTCGTAAGTATCGTCAGCCAGCTTGGCGGAGCGGGTGTCCAGGTCCAGCTTCACTTCCGGCTTCCATTCTTTCTGGAAAATGGCCGGGGAGTTCGGCGTTTCGAAGGAGATGTCCTTGGTGTAAACGCGCTGGATCTGGAACTGCGGAACCGCTTGCTCGTTAGTGGCGGCGTTGTCTTTCCTACCTTAATTGTGTTCGTTTGTCGGGCTTCCATTCGCCGAGCCGGACGCCAATGGGTCAGGCGGCCAACATTGCTGCGGACGGGTCCCCGTTATCAGGGGTCGCTTATCTTGTCCTGACGGGCCGCCGGAGCGACCGGTCATCAATTCAGCGTTTTTTCTTCCGTACCACCGGCAGATTCGCGGCGTTCCAGTCGGTCATGCCACCGTGCAGGTTGTAGACCTGCTCAAAACCGGCTTTGACCAGTACCTGGGCAGCCTGGGACGAACTGATCCCGGCGTTGCACACCACAATGATGGGGACGTTCTTAAACTTTTCAACCGCACCCAGCTCATTATTTTTGATTTGAGACAGGGGCACATTGATAGCGTCAACAATGTGGCCTTTCTTAAACTCGTCGGCCCCACGGACGTCCAGCACCTTGGCATCCTGACGGTTGATCAGCAAGGTGGCTTCCTGATGGGAAACGGTTTTGAACTTGCTCAGCTTGCTCTTAACCAGAGACATGATGAACATCGCCAGCAGCGCCACCCAGATAAGACTGAGAATGGGATTGCGGGCAAAAAAGTCGATGTATTCCTGCATGAAAAGGCCTGTTGACTGACTCTGCGAGTGAAATAACGGGCAGCAAGTATACCCTGACATTTCTCAGGATGCAGCGTTGTCGCCATCGGCCCGGCCTGATGCTGGTTTGCGCCTTGGCCTTCGGTATACACTGAGCCACACTCAGCTAATTCGACATCGGCGCCCCGACCCAGACGGCGCCCAACGCAAGGACTCACCATGACCGTCGCCCGCAAACCCCTGGCGCTGATCATCCTGGATGGTTGGGGCTACCGCGCCCCCAGCGCTGACAACGCCATTACCAATGCCCACACCCCCAATCTCGACAAACTGTTTGCCGAGCGCCCTAGCACCCTGATCTCCGGCTCCGGCCTGGATGTGGGTTTGCCGGACGGTCAGATGGGCAACTCCGAAGTGGGCCACATCAACCTGGGGGCCGGACGGGTGGTCTACCAGGAACTGACCCGCATCGGCAAGGCGATCAGCGACGGCGAGTTCCAGCACAATCCGGCCATCGCCAAGGCGGTGGACAATGCGGTGGCGAAGGACAAAGCGGTGCACATCATGGGCCTGCTCTCCCCGGGCGGCGTCCACAGCCATGAAGACCACCTGGAAGCGATGGTGCGGATGGCAGCCGCGCGCGGTGCCGAGCGCATCTACCTGCACGCCTTCCTGGACGGCCGCGATACCCCGCCGCGCAGCGCGGAAGCCTCCCTGAAGCGCTTTGACGATCTGTTCGCCGAACTGGGCAAGGGCGCCATCGCCAGCGTGGTAGGGCGCTACTACGCCATGGATAGTGACCAGCGCTGGGA
>CAZWED010000040.1:0-4502 GCA_964632645.1 uncultured Ferrimonas sp.
TTGAGCGGGCGATGAGTGAGTGCGGGCTACTGCCCAATCTGGTGGCCCGCATGGCTTACATCAACGGCATTCTTGAAGCATTGCCCCAGAGCAATGCCATCGCCTACACCTCCGCCATCGCACTGCCGGAGGACCTCACCGGCCTGACGCTGCTGAAAGCGCCGTCCGCCCTGACCGCGCTGAAGTGCCACTATCGGCTCTACATCAGCCGGACCCGCTACGGCTCGCAGGAAACCAACTGCCTGATCGAGTTCCTCTACGACTCGTTCCAGCGCTTTGTCACCCGGCAGTATCAGCGCCCGGAGGTGGCCCCCTTACTGCCCGGGTCGTTTACCTCCTGAGCCTGGGGCTACAGCGCCTCGGTGTGGGTCAGGAACTTGTACAGTTCGGTGCCCTGTTGCACGTTGGCCGAGGCAAAGTGCAGCACCGGCACCCCATCACAGGGCAGGCTCACTTCGGTAAAGAGTGGCGTGTCCTGACCCAGTCGGTCGTAGTGCCAGATGCGCGCCACCGGCTCCCCCGCCGTCACCGGTTTCCCCAACGGCGCCAGGTACTCAATCTGCCCGGCACAGGGGCTGTACAGCGCCCGGTAGTGTGCCAGCTCGCAGGCGTATTGGGTTTGGACGACAACATTGTGGGTGCCATCGGGCCAGCAACCCATCTCCTCCAGATAACGGGCAATCCCCGCCGCGTCCTGTTCCGCCTGGGCGATGTCCAGCTTCTCCTGACTTCCCAGCTCCAGGGTAAACGCGTCCACCGGCACCGCATAGGTGCGCCCCAGGGCGGCAAACTGCTGTGACAGTTGCCACCAGGGGCTGAAGGCCGCTTCGTCCATCGCTCCGCCAAAGTCGCTGGGCATCACGATGTTCAGGGGGATATTGAAGCGGTGCGCCCGAGCACGGGCGTACGCCGGCAGATAGAGGTGGCGTGCGCTGATGGGGCCGGTGTGAAGATCCAGCACAATGTCGGCCTCCACCGCCATCTGCTGCAGTCGCAGGGCCAGGTGTTGGCCGGTTTTGACTCCCCAGGGGGAGGCCAGCCGCGCCGCCAGTTGGGCCTTGAGATGTTGGCGGAAGGCGCCGGTTACCTCGGCGTCGGCGTGGTGGAGGTGGCTCTGGCAGAAGGCCGCCAGGTCCTGGTTGTTGAAATGGTACTGCCGGTTCCAGTTTTCGCCGCTGATGGGATCAAAGCGGCCCAGGGTAAATTCCCCGCTTTTCTGATTGATGCCGATGGGGTTGGCCAGGGGAACCAGGGTGAAATGGCCCCGGGGCGGGTTGGCGCGACACAGGGCCAGAAAGCGCTCGAGCACGGCATTGCCCTGAATCTCGGCGCCATGCACGTTGGCCTGCAGATAGACCCGCGGGCCACCGGGGCGTCCTTTCACGGTGATGACGGGGATGCGGGCCGGTTCGCCGCTGGGCTGTTGGCCAACCTCGATGTGGGTGGTGCTGATCATCCGCTGATCCTGTGACGGTTTGGGTGCCGCCTGTTGTACCACAGATTGGGGGGCGGTTTATATGGACGTCCGGAAGTCTTAAAAAGCCGAGGTGTCCGAAGGCTGTGACATTGATCACGGCTTTGGGTAAGCTTGCCCTCAACAGGTAAGACCAGTAACTGCACAAGGATCGTTATGCCGGAATCCCATCATGACAACTACGTTTTGCGCCTCTACCACAAGCTGAAGAGTAAGCCGTTTGGCTCATGGCTGTTCAGTCGGGCGCTGGCGGCCAAAGCCCCCTATTTCAAAACCGTTGGCGCCACCATTACCCAACTCGAACCCCATCGCTGCGAATGCGTTATCCCAAAGCGCCGGGCGGTGGAAAACCACATTGGCACCGTGCACGTGATCGCCATCTGCAACGGCCTTGAGTTGTCCATGGGCGTGATGGCAGAAGCGTCCATTCCCGCGCACCTGCGCTGGATCCCCAAAGGGATGAGCCTGGATTACACCGCCAAGGCCGGCAGTGACATCCGCTGCGTCGCCCGGGTCAATCCGCAAGACTGGCAGCCGGGGGATCTGGACGTCGAGGTGGTGGCCTATGACGACAAGGACACCGAGGTGGTGCGCGGCACCATCCGCCTTTGGATCAGCGAAAAGCCCGCCCGGGCAAAGGCTGCCTGAATGCAGGAGGGACTGGGTTGCCCGCAGGCCCGCATTGGCGTGCACATCGGCAACCGGCCGCCGCTGGTTCCCTTCGACCGGCCCGGGGGCGTATTGCCCCTGGTGCCCGGTGACATCGCCGCCATCAGTCAGGCGGGGGGCAATGGCTGGCGCAAGGTGTTCAGCGTTTACGCCAAGCTGATATGGGCACTGCCACAAGGGTGGGGTCTGCGGCCGGACGCGGAAAGCTGGCAGGCCTATCGCGACCGGCAACTGCTGCAGCAGGGCAGCGACACCGCGCTGCTGTTTTCCGATCCGGTGGTGAAGCCGCAGGGGATACAGATTTTAATGGGGAAAGGCTACGGCGAGGCGGTCGCACACCGGATCGGGTTACCCCTGACCTGGTTGGACGCCCATTTTGCGGTTAGCCCGGACGGGCGCACTCTGCTCTGCCCCTACTTCGATTACCGTCAGCTGACCAATGAGCGGATAGGGCGACTGGTTCATTACCTTAATTCGTCCCATCACTGAACTTGATAACCGATTTCAATGTTTTAGTGGCTGGAGCCGGGGAGGGCGGTTTCGCCCCTTCCCCGGTCATCAGGCGCGCAAAGAGCGTCGCTTCTGAATGTGGCGGGCTTCCGCCATCAGGCAGTCCCGAAGCGGGTGCAGGGCGCTGTCCGCCCGCCAGATAAAGGAGAGGCGGCGCTCCATGTTCAGTTCCGGCACGTTGAGGCAAACCAGGTCACCCCGTGCCACCGCCGCTTCCACCTCCAGATGGGGCAGGCAGCTGAGGTAGTTGCCCTTGGCCACCAGGGCACGCAGGATGCTGACCTGTTCATACTCATGGCGAACGTTCAGGTTGTCGATCAGCCCGTGCAGGGCGGAATCAAAGATCGCCCGGGTTCCGGCGCCGCGTTCCCGCAGTACCCACTTGGCCTGCTCCAGCTGGGTCAGGCTGATCCGCTCCAACTGGGCGTAGGGATGGTGTTTGCCCGCGACCACCGCCAGGTGGTCGTAACACCAGGTTTGCTGGGCGATGCGGGCATCATCACAGCGTCCCTCGATCACCCCCAACTGGAAGCGATGCTTCAGCACCCCGTCAATCACTCCCTCGGTGTTGGCGACGTCCACCCGCACCCGGATTTCCGGAAAGTCACTATCAATTCTGCTGATGAGTTCCGGCACCAGGTGTTCTGCACCGGTTTGACTGGCCCCGAGGCGGATCTCACCACTGAGCAGATGCTGGCCGGCAAACCCAAGCTCAATCTGTCGGGCGTCACTGATCAACGCCCGGGCTTTTGGCCGCAACCACTGGCCCCAATGGGTAAGAATCATGCGCTTACCGACCCGTTCAAACAGCGGGTGACCCAGCATCTTCTCCAGCTGGGAGAGCGACATACTGGTGGCAGACTGGGTTAAGGCCAGCTTGTCGGCGGCCTGGCTGACGCTGCCAAGGCTGGCGATGGCGTCAAATACCATCAGTTGTTTCAGGGTGTACTTCATAAAGGGCAGTCGAAGACTTTTGTTGGGTTGAGCCGGGTTCACCACTGAACCGACAGAAAGATCATGCCATATCCCCCTGGGTTCGCCCATTTCCCCCGGTGAAAACTGTGCACCCGGTCATCAGCAGAACTGATGGGCCATAGCAAAAGAATCAAATTTTTTTTCTGCCTTTGGCGCCGTAACGTGAATGGCGTCCGGAGTGGTTCCGGCAGATTGTGATCTGAGGACTATTGCAATGAGAAATCCAACCAAGCGCACAGTGGGCGTGCATCAGGGAGAACATTCATGCTGAGCCTGGTGGCGGATCAGCCAAAAGGGGACCCGCTGCTGCTGGCGGCAGAGCAGTCCGCCCTGGCCAAGGCCAGCAAGCCCACCCGGGTGGCGTTTGCTCTGGCGGTACTGGCGGGGATCTACATCGGCATCGCGTTCACCTTCTACATCACCGTGGTGACCGGTGCCGGCGAGATGGCCTGGGGTGTCAGCCGATTGCTGGGGGGACTGGTGTTCAGCCTGGGGCTGATCCTGGTGGTGGTCGGTGGCGCCGAGCTGTTTACCAGCACCGTACTGACCGTGGTGCCGTGGGCGTCGGGCAAGCTGCCCACCGGCCGCATGCTGGCGCACTGGGGCCGCATCTACGCGGGCAACATTGTCGGCGCACTGATCCTGGTGGCCCTGTTGCTGCTGGCCGGTCAGCAGGAGCTGCTTGGCGGGCAATGGGGGCTGAAGGTGATGAGTGTGGCCAGTCACAAACTGGAGCACACCTTTGCCCAGGCGGTGGCGCTCGGTGCGCTCTGTAACCTGCTGGTCTGCCTCGGCGTGTGGATGACCTTCAGCACCGACAACCCGGCAGCCAAAGCGGCACTGGTGGTGTTACCGGTGGTGATGTTCGTCAGTG
>CAZWED010000040.1:4512-15198 GCA_964632645.1 uncultured Ferrimonas sp.
AACCTGTTCCTGGTGCCTCTGGGCATCGCGATTCACCAGGTCGCGGATGGCGCGTTTTGGAGCGCCGTTGGTGTCGACCCGGCCCAGTTTGCCCACCTGACGGTGCGCAACTTCATTGTTCACAACCTTATCCCGGTCACCCTCGGCAACGTGCTGGGTGGCGGCCTGTTTGTTGGCCTGTTCCATTGGTGGATCCATGGACAACGCCAGACAACCGTAACGAATCTGACTGTACAGCAAGGAGTTTCAACCATGTCCAAGCCCCTGTCCCAATTTACCGTGGCCGATCTGGCCGACACTCAACCGCTGCTGGTTGCCCCGGACGCCAACGTGGCAGAAGTGACTGCACACATGATGGCCCGTGGCCGCGGTGCTGCGCTGGTGGTGCGTAACGGACAGCCGGTGGGCATGGTGGATGAGCAGGATCTGCTGCAAGCCTGCTACCTGGCTAACTTTGAAGACGCTCAGTTTGTGCCGGTAGAGCAGGCGATGCAGCCGGTGGCTTTTATCGTTGACGCCGACGAGCCGGTCACCAAACTGGCCTGCCGCATGGCCGTGGACGAAGAGAAGCTCTACCCGGTGACCGACGGTGGCTACCTCACCAGCTACAACATCGGAACGCTGGAGCAGCGGGCCAAATCCGCTGTACCGACCGGCAACGCGCTGGCGGTGATCATGAAGGATGGCCGCATCGCCGGCGTGGTTGAGAAGCGCAAGTTGCTGGCGCTGGTGACCGGCACCCTGGCGGAGCCGCAAAACGACAGCCAGGAGGCCGGGAAGGAAGCCGCCCAGGTGGCGTAATCGTTCAACGGGAACAGGGAGGCGAAGGCCTCCCTGTTTTGTTTTGTGTTGCGACCCGGCTGACTCCCGGTTACGCCGGGATGTTTCCTGTGTGCTTGAATGGGGGGGCGGGCGACAGAGGCGGTCACTGGGACGGTGGCCAATGATCCGGAGGGAGGAGTAATCACGCTCAAATCCCATTCCTGTCCCGGTTCACTCCTCTTAGAGGGCGAAGTCTGTTCAAGGCTTTATTTCGGCCTTATGGGTCGCTAAAACGGCTATACACCACAAGAACACTGAGTGCCCGGGGGAGCGGGTGGGGCACATTGCCCGGGGTGCGGTCTCGGTGACACGCGATGCTCAATCAGACAAGGGAATCTGTCGACGATGCGTAGCAAAGGAAAAGTGACGTACTGGGATGATGAAAAGGGATTTGGGTTTATCGAGCCACTTGAGGGGGGCAACAAGGTGTTTCTGCACATCACCGCCTTGCACCACCCCCTGAGCCGTCCGGAATTGGGGCAAGTTGTGACTTATACCCCGGGCACCGATAGCGATGGCCGTCCGCGCGCCAGTCAGGTGACCTTGCCCGGTGAACGCCTGTTCAAAAGACGGAAAAGACAGCAAAGTGTGGCGGTTATCCTGGCGCCACTTTTCCTTCTGGCGGTGCTGTACGCGGTTCTGAGCGGGACACTGCCCCCTGCGGTGCTGGGCTTCTACCTGCTGGTCTGCCTGATCACCTTCATCAGTTACGCCCTGGATAAGGCCGCCGCGAAAAAGGGCCTCTGGCGCACCCGGGAAAGCACGCTGCACCTGATGGCGCTGGTGGGCGGTTGGCCCGGCGCCCTGTTGGCCCAACAGTTCCTTCGCCATAAATCGCAGAAACACGCTTTTCTCTGGACGTTCTGGTTCACGGTCAGTGTCAACCTGATGGGGTTTGCGTGGTTGTTGACGCCAGCCGGCTCAGCCACCATTCGCCAACTCCTCGCGGGTTTGTAGCGGGAGGCCCGGCGCGTTTTTCCCGAAAGGAACGTGCGCCACAGGCGCACGCTACGGCGCGATCATCATCCTGTATGGAACGGGGATCTGGCCCAGGGAAACCCTGAGGATTCGGGCGATAACGGACGCAACCGGACACAAAAACGCCCCGACCATGGCGAGATGGCGGGGCGTTGTTCATTGGGTTCCCGGCGCCGCTGGGGCGCGTCAGGGATCAGGCGTAGGCGTCTTCCAGGATCTGACGGCTGATGGCCGGGGTCAGGTCGCCGGTTTCGGACAGGGCTACCATGCCGTGGGCTTCCAGGGCGTTCACCACGTCGCCGATCTGCTCCCGTTGGATGCCGTAGTCGCAGAGGCGGGTTTTAACCCCCAGTGACTCGAAGAAATCCCGGGTCTGGCGGATGGCCGCGTCGATGCGCTCGGCCTCGGTGCCTTCGGTGATGTTCCATACCCGCTCGGCGTACTGCAGCAGTTTGGCGTGCTTCTTATCCTTGCGGTGTTGCCACAGGGACGGCAGCACAATTGCCAGGCTCTGGGCGTGGTCGACGCCAAACAGGGCAGTCAGTTCGTGGCCGATCATGTGGGTTGCCCAGTCATGGGGGACACCGGCACCGATAAAGCCGTTCAGGGCACAGGTGGCGCTCCACATCAGGTTGGCCCGCGCGTCGTAGTTTTCCGGCTCAGCCAGCGTTACCGGACCCACCTCGATCAGGGACTTCAGGATCCCTTCTGCGGTGCGGTCCTGCACCATGGCCCCGGCGGGGTAGGTGACGTACTGCTCCACCACGTGCACAAAGGCGTCGACGATGCCGTTGGCGATCTGCACCGGCGGCAGGGTGAAGGTGAGGGTCGGGTCCAGTACCGAAAACTGCGGGAACAACAGGGGGCTCATTACCGGGAACTTGCCGCCCTGGTAGGAGATCACCGCACCCATGTTCATCTCGGAGCCGGTAGCCGGCAGCGTAGCCACGGTGGCCAGCGGCAGGGCTTTATCAACCGGCAGCGGCGCAAAGCCGTGGCTCAGCAGGGAGGCTTCCTCGCCGTCAAAGGGCACGGCAGCGGCGATGAACTTGGTGCCGTCCATCACGGAGCCGCCACCCACCGCCAGCAGGAAGTCTACCTGCTCTTCGCGGGCCAGATGCACCGCCTTCATCAGGGTGTCGAACTGGGGGTTGGGCTCGATGCCGCCAAAGGTCAGTACAGTGCGATCGCCCAGACCGGCCAGCACCTTGTCCAGGGTGCCAAAGCGCTTCACGCTGCCGCCCCCGTACAGCACCAGTACCTTGGCGTCGCGGGGCACCAGGTTATCCAGTTCGCTCAGGCGATCCTGACCAAACACGATGTGAGTGGGGTTACGGTAATCAAAGTTCTGCATGGGAAGATCTCCTCACTGTTGGTTGTGCCCAGCTTAATGATTGCGCCGCAGCTTTGAATGGGGATAACGGTCAAAGTCATGCCTAAAACGCTCATTGGGGGTTTTTCTGTGCAAATTTTGCTGGCGGCTGTCGTATCCTGTGCTCCTTGGTTTCAGGCGGTCTCCCGGAGGAAAGATGACCCCATTGGCTCAGGTTCTGGCTTCACTGGCTCCCAATGAGGGGGTCAACCCGACGGCACTGCCCGGCGTTCGCATCTACCGTTCCAATCAGTCCCGCCCGAGGGAACCGCTGTGCTACAGCCAGGGCATCATCATCATGGCCCAGGGCACCAAGCGGGTGTACCTGGAGGACAGGATGTACGAGTACAACCCGGACAACTATCTGGTGCTGACCCTGCCCCTGCCGGCCGAGTGCGATACGGTGGTGACCGACGGCCCGCTGCTGTCGATGGTGGTGGACATCGATATCGGCCTGCTGCACCAGCTGGTGAGGCTGTTTGATGATCATCGCGAGGCGCCGGAGGCGGCGCGACAGGGTGAGGGGGGCAGCCTCTATGTCAGCCCGATGGCGCCGGCGTTGAGTGAGGCCGTGTTGCAATTGGCCCGCTGCCTCACCTCGCCGCTGGAGTCCGAAGCTCTGGGGGACGGGTTGCTGCGCGGTTTGCTGTACCAGTTGCTGCGGGGGCCGCAGTCGGCGCCGTTGTTTGCCCTGGCTCGCCACAATACGCACCTGTCCCGGCTGGAGCGGGCGCTGAAGCACATGCACGAGCATTACGATGAGGCGCTGGACATCGACCGGCTGGCCACCATGGCCAACATGAGTCCCTCCACCTTCCATCGCAACTTTCGCCTGATGACGGCGTCGTCGCCCATTCAGTACCTGAAGAAGCTGCGCCTCTCCCGCGCCCGGGAGTTGTTGCAGGATCAGGGTCTGAAGGTGAAACAGGCGGCCGCGATGGTGGGGTATGAAAGCCCCACCCAGTTCAGCCGGGAGTTCAAGCGGTACTTTGGCCAGACGCCGCAACACGCGGCGGGTCAGGGGGCTTAGGCCGGTCTCTCCCGCCGGACCGGCGGCAAAGAAAACGCCCCGATGTCGGGGCGTTTTTCCTTTTCGGGTCGGCCTATTCGGCCTTCACCGTCAGGTTGGTTTTGAAGGTGTCGCCCTCGTCCGGCATCGGCAGGTCGAAGCGGTCCAACGTCATCACCTTGTGCCAGGCGCTGACGAAGTCGTCAACGAACTGCGTCTTGGCGTCTTCGGCGGCGTAGAACTCGGCCACCGCCCGCAACTCGGAGTTGGAGCCGAAGATCAGGTCCACCGGGGTTGCGGTCCATTTCACCTTGCCGGAGCTCCGGTCTACCCCTTCGTACAGCCCCTCACCGGCTTTGCGCCATGAGGTGGACATGTCCAGCAGGTTAACGAAGAAGTCGTTGGACAGGGTGCCAGGCTGGTCGGTAAAGACCCCGTGTGTGGTGCCTCCGGTGTTGGCATTCAGGGCCCGCATGCCCGCCACCAGAACCGACATCTCCGGCACCGACAGGGTCAGCATACTGGCTTTGTCCACCAGGGCCTGGGCCGGAGGGAGGCGGGCCTCTTTGCCGTAATAGTTGCGGAAGCCGTCAGCCCGCGGTTCCAGGAAGGCAAAGGAGATCTCGTCGGTTTGGTCGGCGGAGGCGTCGGCACGGCCGGGCGCGAACGGCACGCTGATCTCGTAGCCGGCGTCCATTGCTGCCTTCTCGATGGCGGCGTTGCCCCCCAGCACGATCAGATCAGCAAGCGAGACCGCTTTGTCGCCAGCGCCGTCGTTAAAGTCCTTCTGGATCCCCTCCAGAATGGTCAGCACCCGCGCCAGTTCGCCGGGGTCATTGACCGGCCAGTCCTTCATGGGAGAAAGGCGTACCCGGGCACCGTTGGCGCCACCCCGCATGTCGGTGCCGCGGAAGGTGGAGGCGGAGGCCCAGGCGGTGCGCACCAGGGCGGGAACCGACAGGTCGGTTTCCAGGATCCGTTTCTTCAGTGCCGCCGCGTCCGCTTCGGTGATCAGTTCATGGCCGAGTTCGGGGATCGGGTCCTGCCAGATCAGCACTTCACTGGGGACTTCGGCACCCAGATAGCGGGCACGGGGCCCCAGATCCCGGTGGGTGAGTTTGAACCACGCCTTGGCAAACGCCAGCTCAAAGGCTTTCGGGTCCTGTTGGAAACGCTGGGCGATCTCCCGGTAGCTGGGGTCAAACTTCAGCGACAGGTCGGTGGTGAACATGATCGGCGCATGGCGCTTGTTGGGGTTGTGGGCGTCCGGCACCAGGTTGGCGGCATTGCCGTCACTGGGCACCCACTGTACCGCGCCGGCCGGGCTCTTGGTCTGCACCCATTCATAGGCGAACAGGTTGTCGAGGTACTGGCTGCTCCACTGTGTCGGGGTGACCGACCAGGCGCCTTCCAGGCCACTGGTGATGGCGTCTTCACCGGCCCCGGAACCGCACTTGTTGGTCCAGCCGAAGCCTTGCTCTTCGACACCGGCAGCGGCGGGTTCCGGTCCGACACAATCTTTGGGGCTGGTGGCACCGTGTGCCTTACCGAAGGTGTGGCCCCCGGCGATCAGCGCCACGGTTTCTTCGTCGTTCATCGCCATCCGGCCAAAGGTCTCGCGGATGTCTCCCGCGGCGGCCAGCGGGTCCGGTTTGCCGTTAGGGCCTTCCGGATTCACGTAGATCAACCCCATCTGGACCGCCGCCAGCGGGTTCTCCAGTTGACGGTCGCCGCTGTAGCGTTCGTCCGCCAGCCATTGGGTTTCCGGGCCCCAATACACCTTGTCCGCTTCCCAGTCGTCCTCGCGACCGCCGGCAAACCCGAAGGTGGTAAAGCCCATGGATTCGAGGGCGACGTTACCGGTCAGCACCATCAGGTCGGCCCAGGACAGGTTGCGCCCATACTTCTGTTTGACTGGCCAAAGCAGGCGGCGCGCTTTATCCAGGTTGGCGTTGTCCGGCCAGCTGTTGAGGGGTTCAAAGCGCTGCTGGCCACCCCCGGCGCCACCGCGACCGTCAGCCACCCGGTAGGTCCCGGCGCTGTGCCAGGCCATCCGGATAAAGAAGGGGCCGTAGTGGCCATAGTCGGCGGGCCACCAGTCGACCGAGGTGGTCATCACCTTCTCGATGTCCTTCTTCACTTCGGCCAGATCAAGCTGGGAAAACGCGGCGGCGTAATTGAATTCGTCGCCGAGCGGGGTTGAACGCTCACTGTGCTGACGCAGGGGGGTGAGATCCAGTTGCTCCGGCCACCAGAACCGGTTGGATTTGGCCATGTTTTCGCCAGCTTCAACCGAAGCGGTGGCGATGGCCGTCACGAAAAGGGCGGCCAGGGCCGCCGAACAGGGGTGAATGCGCATGGCGAGCTCCTCTCGCTGTGGGTACGCATTAGGTATAGTTGGGTGCGTTTGCGGCTGCCCGGGAGAATCGATTTGAATAATCAATTGGCCCATTCGACTTTTTTGAATCAGCGTCGAATTCGGCCCGTTTCGGGCCCGGACAAACAAAAACGGCCCTAAGCGGGCCGTTGGATTACGTCAGGGTCGGGCTTATACCCGGGTAACGTCCACGTAGACTTTCAGGCGCTGGCCGGGCTGCAGGTACTTTTCGTCCTCCAGCTGGTTCCAGCGGATCAGGTCGTTCACCGTCACGTTAAAACGCTTACCGATGCGGGCCAGGGAGTCGCCGCTGCGCACCGTGTAGGTGATCTGGCGCATCACCGAGCTCTTGGTCTGGGTTTCGCTGATCTTGTTCACCCAGATCACCAGCTTACGGCCGGGGCGCAGGGTGTCGCTCGGGGCCATGCCGTTCCAGCTGGCCAGTTGCGCCACGGAGACGTTATTGGCGCGGGCGATGGTCCAGAGGGATTCGCCGGAGCGCACCACGTGCTCGGTTTTGAAGTCGGCGCGCTTGCTGGCCTGCTGGCGGGCAAGACGCTGTTCGGCACTGAACACGTAATCTTCCGCATCCTTGGCCGCCACCGGGATCAGCAGCGCCTGACCCACCCGGATCAGGTTACCGTCCAGCTTGTTGACGGACTGAATCACCCCAACCCGGGTGTGGTACTTCTGGGCGATCAGGCCCAGAGAGTCGCCGGGCTTGACGGTATAGCGCACCCAGTTCACCCGCTTGGTGGAATCGGTATCCGCCAGTGCGGTAATGAAGCCGTCCGCCTTGTCGATCGGCAGCAGCAGGGTGTGCGGGCCATCCGGCGCGGTGGACCAGCGATTGTACCCGGGGTTGAGCTTGTGCAGTTCACCCACGGACATGTCCGCCAGATCGGCCGCCAGGGAGAGGTCGATCTGGGAGCCCGCGTCCACCAGCTTCAGGGCCGGCTCGTTGGGGATCGGATTCAGGGTGATGCCGTACTTGTCGGCGTTCTTGATCACGTCCGCCAGGGCCAGCAACTGAGGCACGTAGCGCTCGGTTTCGCTGGGCAGGTTCAGTGAGAAGTAATCGGTTGGCTTGCCCGCTTTACGGTTGTTGCGGATCGCCCGGAACACCCGACCCTCGCCGGTGTTGTAGGCGGCCAGGGCGTAATACCAGTCATCGTGCAGCTTGTCGTGCAGGTACTCCATCATGTCCATCGCGGCGATGGTGGAGGCGTACACGTCCCGGCGCCCGTCATACCACCAGTTCTGCTCAAGGCCGAAGTGGCGGCCGGTGGGGGCGGTGAACTGCCAGATCCCCGCCGCCGCGCCATGGGAGTAGGCGAACACGTCGAAGGAGCTTTCCACGATGGGCAGCAGTGCCAGCTCGATCGGCAGGCCGCGCTTCTCGATCTCCTCCACGATGAGATACATGAAGGGGGCGGCACGCTGGGAGATGATGTTCAGGTGATTGGGGTTGTTCAGGTACCACTTGCGGAACCGCTCAACCCGCGGATTGTTCGGCACGTCCAGGGTCATCTGGGTGCGGATCCGCTCCCAGACGTCGGTGGGCGGCGGGGGCAGGGCAGGCTCAGCCGGCTTGGCGGCGAGCTGGGTGTCCTGGGCCTGAGCCGCTTTGGCGGCGTCGGTGTCCGGCTGGATCGGTTCAGGCTGGCTGTCCATGTTCAGACTCTGACAACCGGTCAGCACAAGGGCTATGGCCAGGGCAGGCAGTGTTTTCTTCATTGGTCTATCGCTCTAGTTAGCCAGTACTCAGACCGAAGGTTCCCTTTCAGTCGGCGCAAAAAAAGGCGCACAGTGTACCCGTTTCATCAGAACTTGTCTTTCCAGCGGCGCAGAGCTGCGAAGCGCGCCACACTGTCGGGCAGTTCACCCTCTCGTTGGCTCAGGGCGGCGATAACGTCGGGGGCGTCCACCCGCAGAAACGGGTTGATCGCCCGCTCCCGGCCAATGGTGCTGGGCAGGGTAGGCTGACCGTCAGCCCGCTGTGCCTCGCACCAGGTTCGGTACGACTGCAGTGCCTGATTGTCTGGCTCTACGGCACCGGCAAACGCCAGATTGGCCAGCGTGTACTCATGGGTGCAAAAGACCCGTGTGTCCGCCGGTAAAGCGGACAGGCGCGACAAGGAGTGGTACATCTGTTCGGGTGTGCCCTCAAAAAGACGGCCACAGCCGCCACTGAACAGGGTGTCACCGCAGAACACCGCATCGTCGACGCAGTACCCCAGATGATCGAGGGTGTGACCGGGCAGGGAGAGCACCTCTGCCGTCACCCCCAATCCGTCCAACACGACGCGATCGCCGGGTTGAACACATTGTGTCAGGCCCTGGATGACCGGATTGTCCGGGCCGATGACGGAGAGGGCTGCAAACGCCTTCCGTAGCGCTTCAATGCCGTCAGTATGGTCCCAATGATGGTGGGTGATGAGGATCCCGCTCAGCTGAAGCTGGTGTTCAGACAGATGGCGGAGCACCGCCTCCGCACTGCCGGGGTCCACAACCCAGGCGACATTGTCACGATGTAAGCACCAGATGTAATTGTCGTTTAACGCTTCAATTGGGGTGATCATCATCACAATGTGCCCTTTAAGAGTAGAGGATAGTGGCCGGGTAGGTTACCCCAGTGGGTTTGAATCCAACAAGGCGGTTGCTGGCCAGGGTGTGACTGGCTAGGCTAGGCAAAAAGGAATCGGATTGGTACATGCTGCGTCCCGCGTACAGTGAAACGCCATTAGAGCCCCCCGCAAGCTGGAAAGCGCTGCCCTATGGCGAGTGGTTGAAAGAGCAGGTGGAAGCCGGGCTCGATGAGTGGTGGCCGCGGATCTTTGGTTATCACCTGCTGAAGCTGGGCGCGTTGGCCGATTCCCTGCCCACCGGCCTGTGTCCGGTGCCTCACCAGTTTGGCCTCGACCCCAACCGGGGTGCCGTCCGTGCCGAACTGGCCCACCTGCCTCTGCAATCCGCCTGCATCGATGCGGCACTGGTGCCGTTCTGTCTCGAGTTTCATCAGGACCCCCACGGCATGCTGCGGGAGCTGGACCGGGTGCTGATCTCCGGCGGGCACCTGGTTCTGGTGGGATTCAGTCCGCTCAGTCCTTTGGCTCTGGGCTATCTCTGGCCCCGCCATCATCACCAGTTTCCCTGGTCCGGCCGGCTCTTTACCCCGGGACGCATTCACGACTGGCTGAGCTTGCTGGGCTACCGGGTGTTGACCCAGGAGTGTCTGGCCCACCACACCATGCTCTGGTCGCCGCAGCGTTTCCCCACCGCGCAGCGTTGGCTGGCGGACCTTTGCCCGGGACTGGGCAGCGTCTACCTGATCATCGCCCGCAAACTGGAAGCACCGCTGACCCCCGCCAAACAGCGCTGGCATCTGCGTCGCCCCCTGGTGGTGCGACCGGTGCGCGAAGCCGTCGGCTGCCAAAGCAAACCCTCCGTGGCGGCGCGCCGGTCAAAGGACGCCGCTTCCTCGTCCTGAGTGGCTAAAACCCTGCAGCAGAGCGCGGTGTGTGCTGTGACACCACAATCGAGTCCCGGGCGAGGGGGCAACGGTACCGACGAGTCCTTATCGCCTCGTCTAAGGCCATTACGACATCCGTTGCTTTCGTTTCCTGCCAAGTTCATGGCCCATGAGTTTTCGACGGGACCTCTTTCGTTACGCAAGCCGTCAAAGAGAGCCTCTCTGCCTGGTTTAACCCTCTCTTCTCTCAGCTTTGGCGTGAGCAAGGAACGCAACGCTCCAGCACCCACTCGAGGCCTATAACGCGAACCCTCCAGAACCGTTTGCTTGTTGGGTTTTATTATATGTTTACTGCTGATTTTAGTGGTGTTTTATGCTCGGTTTTATTGAATGTGGAAATCGAGGCAAAAGGCACGAAAGAATCTATTCAGAGCAAAGCGAATTTCCGTAATGATTGGTTTTGTTATTAACGTTGTAACCCAGGGAAAGCACTCACTTGCCTCTTTGTGTTCGAAAAGTGGGTAAACGTCATATGGAGCTCGTCATCTTCCAGTTTAAGATCCAACTTAGAGAAAACATCTTTGAAGTTATTTGGCAGAAAAGCACTGTCATTCATTAGGATTTCGTACTCTTTTTTCCCACCAACAACATCGTAT
>CAZWED010000040.1:15208-15455 GCA_964632645.1 uncultured Ferrimonas sp.
CCTCTAAACCAGAATCAAAATGCCTGGGGCCCACGACAGCAAGCGCTTTGGCGCCGCAGCTTTGAAGATGCCTCTCTACTGAAACCATCCCTTCAATATCATCCAAAACGCCTTGTTCTGTTTTAATTCTGTCCCATTTGAAACTGAAGCCATTGTGTTCGACGGACTGTCAGGAAGATAAAACAGGTCATGATAGCCATATGCCCCCTCTAGGGAATCGGATGTAAGTGAGTTTGGCACAACATAG
>CAZWED010000041.1:0-4416 GCA_964632645.1 uncultured Ferrimonas sp.
CTTCCACACGGGCGGCTTCGGCCTGCTCGGCGGCAACGCGCTCCGCTTCCACACGAGCGGCTTCGGCCTGCTCGGCGGCAACGCGCTCCGCTTCCATACGGGCGGCTTCAGCCTGCTCGGCGGCAACGCGCTCCGCTTCCACACGGGCGGCTTCGGCCTGCTCGGCGGCAACGCGCTCCGCTTCCACACGGGCAGCTTCGGCCTGCTCGGCGTCAGTCTGCTGGGCGGTCTCGGTTACTTCGGGACGCTCCGGCGTCTCCTCCTTTTTCTCCCGGCGGAACCAGGAAAATAAGCCTTTGGCCATCTTTTCTTACCCTTTACTGCCGGCCGGGCTGACAACACCCGCCCGGGCCTTGCTAAAATAGCGGTTTTTCTGGCGCCCTAGTCTACCCAGAATTGCCAAAAAAGCCGAGGTCACCATGGCGAGAGCCCCCCGTCGCAACGCAGCGCCCCCTTCCACATCCCGGGCTCCGGGACAGATCCGCCTGATCGGCGGTCAGTGGCGTGGCCGAAAGCTGCCGGTAACCGACGTGATCGGCCTGCGCCCAACCACCGATCGGGTGCGCGAGACCCTGTTCAACTGGCTGATGCAGGAAACCCGCGGAGCGCGGGTGCTGGACTGCTTTGCCGGCAGTGGCGCCCTGTCTCTCGAAGCGCTTTCCCGCTTCGCAGAAAGCGCCACCCTGCTGGAACTGGACAGCGCCGCCGCCCGACAACTCAGCCGCAATCTGGCAACCCTGAACGCCACCAACGCCACGGTCATCTCCGGCGACAGTCTGGCTTACCTGGGCCGTCCGGCTGACGCGCCTTATGACATCGTTTTTATCGATCCGCCCTTTCGCAAAGGGTTACTGCAACCCTGCATTGAGCGTCTGGACGCCAATGGCTACCTGAAGCCGGGCAGCTGGATCTACCTGGAAACCGAAGTGGAGTTGCCGCTGCCGCCACTCCCTGCTGGCTGGTCACTGCACCGTGAGAAGATCGCGGGGCAGGTGGCCTATCGCCTGTATCAATACCGACCCACAGAGACCAACGAATGAGCCAGTTTCTCTCCTGGGCCAAGGCCGGCATGGCCGCCGCCTGGCTGATCATGATCGTCAACCTGATCTTCCCCTGGCCAGCGCCATACCATCTGGCGCTGCAGATCCTGCTGCAGATTACACTGGCCGGGCACCTCGCCATCTGCGCCGGTTTCCGGGTTCGCCAGGGCAAGCCCCTGACCTGGGCGCACTACCAGGCGTTGATGTTGTACGGGGTGTTTGCCCTGCTGAGCTGGCGCCACGCCAGCTCGTCGGAACGCTGAGCCCCGAGACCCAAACGGGCGCCTCTTGGCGCCCGCTTTTTGATGGTCATTTCAGGGTGAGATACTGGGCGATGCCGTCAAGGAACATCTGCACGGAGATCATCACCAGCACCATCCCCATCAAACGCTCCAGCGCCACCAGCCCCCGTTCGCCCAACAACCGGTGGAACAGGCCGGAAAACATCAGGATGGCTGCGGACACGCCCCAGGAGAGCAGCAGCGCCACCGTCCAGTCCAGCATCTTGTCCGGATCGGTATGGGCCAGCAGCAACAGCGCCGCCAGCACGGACGGGCCGGCAATCAGCGGAATGGCCAGCGGCACCAGGAACGGCTCCTGACCCGCATCCAGCCCGGTGACCCCGCCGGGGCTGGGGAAGATCATCCGGATGGCGATCAGGAACAGGATGATCCCACCGGCAATGGACACCGACTCCGGGCGCAGGTTGAGGAAGGAGAGCATCGCCTCACCGGCGTACAGGAAAACCAGCATGATGCCGAGCGCAAACAACAGCTCGCGGATCAGGATCATACGACGGCGCTTGGGGTCCACATGGCGCAGAACCGACAGGAAAATCGGCATGTTGCCCAGGGGATCCATGATCAGAAACAGCATCACCGCCGCTGAAAGGATGTCCATTACGAAAACTCCAATTTATCTGCATCAGACTTCTGTTTTTGCGAACAAAAGTATAATTTATTCATCACAGCAAAATGGTACCACCCAGCGCACTTTTCGTGGTTGGGACACACAAAAACTATGTTAAAAAACCTGCCGGTTCACCAAGTGACTCTGGGCATGTACGTGGTGGATATTCCTGGCCACTCCATGATGGCCATCCGCCAGCAAGGATACATTCGTACGCCGGAGATGCTGGCCCTTTTGCGTAAGCAGGGGGTCAAGTCGGTGCTGATTGACACCAGCCGCTCCCAGTCTGGGGTCTCCGCGTCGTCTCCCGCTCAGCCCCTGGCGCCCAGCCAGCCCGGGCAGGCCAAAGCCAGCCTGAAAGAGGAGCTGCCGCGGGCCAGAAAGCTCTACAACCGGGCCCGCCAGCTGCAACAGCGGATGATGCATGACGTCAAGCTGGGCAAACAGCTGGATCTGGAACCCGTCGAGCAGATGGCGGATCAGTTCATCAACAGCGTTTTTCGCAACAGCAGCGCCCTCAACTGCCTCCGCCTGATCAAGGATAAGGACGACTACCTGTTGGAGCACTCCATCGGCGTGGCCATCCTGATGACCCTGTTTGCGCGACAGCTCGGTTACAGTGGCAGCGTCCTGCACAAGATCTGTGTGGGCTCCCTGTTGCACGACATCGGCAAGGTGATGATCCCCTCCGAGATCCTGAACAAGCCGGGCAAGCTCACCAACGAAGAGTTTGCCATCATGCGAAGCCACGCGGCCCACAGTCGGGACATCATCAAAGCGACCCCCGGCATCAGCCCCATCAGCCTGGATGTGGCCGCCATGCACCATGAGAAGCTGGATGGCACCGGCTACCCCGAGGGGCTGGCGGGAGAGGCGATCACCACCTATGGCCGGATGATCGCCATCTGCGACATCTACGACGCCATCACCGCAGACCGCATTTACCACAAGGGGGCGCCGCCCACCATCGCCCTTAAGCGCCTGCTGGAGATGACGCCGAACCAGCTGGATCGTGAGCTGGTTCAGGAGTTTATCCAGTGCATCGGCGTGTACCCGCCCGGCACTATGGTGGAGCTGTCCAACGGCCTGCTCGCCGTGGTTCAGGAATCCAATGAAGGTAAGCCGCTGAAACCCATAGTCAAAGCGGTCTACAATCCCAACAGTCGTACCCACATCATGGCGACGATACTGGACCTGGCCAGTCCACACTGTAAAGAGCAGATCGTTCGGGCCGTGAACCCCCGGGATCACCGGCTGGAACTGGACAACTATCTCTAAGCGCTATACCTTGGCGCCCCCGCCAAGGTATCTCCGGAGACCATAATGAACTACCTGATTGCCAGTGTGCTGATCCTGGCCGTTGGCCCGTTGCTGTATCACGGCTTCCGTAATCAAACCCGACTGCTGGACGCCATCGGCGCCTTTGTGGTGGTGTCCCTGTTTGGCCTGGTGTTGTTCGATATCCTTCCCGAGCTTTGGTACCACGGCGGGGCCTGGGTTGTGCCCGCCATTCTGCTCGGCTTTTTCGGCCCCACCCTGGCGGAGAAAGCGTTCCACCGGCACTCCCGCCTGGCGCACAACCTCACCCTGGCACTGGGCCTGGCCGGCCTGCTGGTCCACACCCTGACCGACGGCAGCGCCATCTATCTGGTAAGCCAGGAGCAGGCCAATGATCTGCTGGCCCTGGGCGTGGTGCTGCACAACCTGCCTGCGGGTCTGGCGATCTGGTGGCTGTTGCGGCCGCCGTTTGGCCGCATCCCAGCGGCCGCCATGCTGGCCACCCTGATGGCCTTTACGGTGATCGGTTTCTTCCTCGGCGACGAGATGCTGTCGATGATCAGCGTCTCCGGCTCGGTCTACCTGCAGGCCTTTGTCACCGGCTCCATTCTGCACGTGCTGGTGCACCGTCCGCACGAACACCACACGCACCATCACCATGACCACGACCACGCGCACGGCCACCGCCGTTGGCGCCCGGGTCGGGGCCATTACCTCGGCAGTGCGCTGGCGCTGATATTCCTGGTGCTGGTGATGCTGTCTCACCACGACCATGATCACAGCCATCATGGCCACGGTCATGAGATGACCCTCGACGAACACGGTGCGCACTAAGGAGGCTGCGAATGCTTGCCACCCTATCTGCCTGGATCCTGAAAGGCTTTGGCTGGTCGATTCAGGGCCGGCTGCCTGAGCGGCATAAGTACGTCGCCATCGTGGCTCCCCACACCAGCAACTGGGATTTTATTCTCGGCCTGCTGGCCCGCTTTGCGCTCAGGGTGCCGGCCCGCTTCATCGGCAAGCACCAGCTGTTCCGCCCGCCGCTGGGCTGGTTTATGCGCGCTCTGGGTGGCCGGCCTGTGGTACGGACTCAGGCCAATAACCTGGTGGAGGAGGTGGTTCAGCTCTTTAACCAGGAGGCGGAGTTCGTTCTGGCCCTGGCCCCGGAGGGGACGCGAAAGCCGGTCAC
>CAZWED010000041.1:4426-15407 GCA_964632645.1 uncultured Ferrimonas sp.
GGAAAACCGGCTTTTACCACATCGCCAAAGGCGCCCGGGTGCCCATCGTGCCGGTGGCGCTGGATTTTCGCCACAAAACCATCGTCATCGGTGCCCCCCTGACACCCGGCGACAGCAAGGCCGCCGACATGGCGCAGCTGCTGGCGTTTTTCCGCCCCCACCGTGGCCGCTTTGCCCAGCCCATTCCCCATTACGTACCGCGGGATAGCACGCAGTAACGCTCGGTCGCCCGCGCAGAAAAAAAGCCCCGAATCCGGGGCTTTTTGCTTATCCAGCGTAGGGACGTCCCATCTGGCGGAGATCCGCACCGGTGGGTTTCTGCATCGCCCGCAACTCAAATTGCGGCAACACCGCCAGGGCGTGATCAAAGATGTCCGCCTGGATCCCTTCGTAGACCGGCCAACGGGTGTCGTTGGTGAAGCAGTAGATCTCCAGCGGCAACCCGTTTTCGGTCGGGGCCAGCTGACGCACCATCAGGGTCATCTCCTGGTGGATCATCGGATGATGTTGCAGGTACGCCTGCAGATAGGCACGGAAACAGCCCAGGTTGGTCAGGCGGCGGCCGTTGGCCGGCTGCTCAAGGTGGGGCAGCCCGGCGTTGGCTTCGGTCAGCTCCTTGCGCTTGTTGGCCAGATGGGGCTGCAGCAGTTGGATCTGATCCAGCCGCTCAAACAGCGCTTCATCGAGGAAACGGACGGAGTGCAGATCCAGCAGCAGGGCGCGCTTGATCCGGCGCCCGCCGGATTCCTGCATGCCGCGCCAGTTGCGGAAGGAGTCCGCCACCATGGCGTGCGCCGGGATCATGGTGATGGTCTTGTCCCAGTTCTGCACCTTCACGGTGGTGAGACTCACCTCGATCACGTCACCATCGGCGCCGTACTTGTCCATCTGCACCCAGTCACCCCGGCTGACCATGCGGTTGGCGGCCAGCTGAACCCCGGCCACAAACCCCAAAATGGTGTCGCGGAACACCAACAGCAGCAAACCGGTGGCAACACCCAGACCGGACAGCAGATAGAGCGGCGACTTGTCCAGCAACACCGAAATAAAGAGGATCGCCGCCACCAGGAACAGGAACAGCTTGCCCAGCTGAACAAAGCTCTGCACCGGCAAGCGGCGGCTGACGGGACTTTGCAGGGCCACCGTCTGGAAGGTATCGAGTACGGCGAACACCAACCGGACGACCACCACCAGGATCATCAGTTCCAGCGCCATGGTGCTGGCATGGTCCCACCAGGGCCAGGCCGCAAACACCAGTGGCGTAAAGAGATCCAGGATCACCAGCGGCACAATGATGGCGGTTTTCTCCACCACCCGGTTTTCCTTGAACGGGCCAGCCCAGGGCCCCACCAATCGATCACTGATCGAATCGATGGCACGCCCCGCCACCCGTTTCAGAATGACGTGCCCGACCCAGGCCACCACAAGGGCGATCAGGGCCAGCACCACGAAGGTTTGCCAGTCGCTGCTTTCCACCGGCAGACCCCACTGTTGTAACGTATCCACTAACCGGTGACGTAACCCGGAGCGAATTTCAGTATCCAAGGCAGTATCTCTTGTTGTCAGGCTTTGACCGATCAGGATAGCGACCCGTGCCGGCTGAATAAACCAAAAGCCCCCGCAAGTGCGGGGGCTTTCTCTTTTTTACCCGTCACTTAAAGGGACGGCAGCAGGTTCACCGGGATCAGGCGGTTGTAACTGGCGGACGCCAGCAATCGGGTAGCCTCATCAATATCCGGTGCAAAGAAGCGGTCCTTATCGTAGAACGCCACTTTGCTGCGCAACTCGGCCTTGGCGGACTCCACCGCGGCACTGGCCTTGAGCGGGGCCCGGAAATCCAGCCCCTGGCAGGCGGCCAGCAGCTCCACCGCCAGCACGCCACGACTGTTCGCGGCCATTTCGCGCAGACGGCGAGCGGCGAAGGTCGCCATGGAGACATGATCCTCCTGATTGGCGGAGGTGGGCAGGCTGTCCACCGAGGCGGGGTGCGCCAGACTCTTGTTCTCACTGGCCAGAGCAGCGGCGGTCACCTGGGCGATCATAAAGCCGGAGTTCACGCCGCCATTGTCCACCAGGAAGGCGGGCAGCCCGGAGAGATGACGGTCGATCAGCAGGGCGATGCGGCGCTCGGCCATCGCCCCGATTTCGCTGATGGCAATGGCCAGGTTGTCGGCGGCCATCGCCACCGGCTCGGCATGGAAGTTGCCGCCGGAGATGAAATCCGCCCCCTCGTCGGTGGGGAACACCAGCGGGTTGTCGGTAACGCCATTGGCCTCCACCAGCAACACGTCCGCCGCCTGGCGGATCTGGGTCAGACAAGCGCCCATCACCTGCGGCTGGCAGCGCAGGGAGTAGGGGTCCTGCACTTTTTCGCAGTTGGCGTGGCTGTCGCCCAGTTCCGATTGCTCACCCAGCAGGTGGCGGAAGGTGGCGGCCGCATCGATCTGCCCCTTTTGCCCCCGCACGTCGTGAACCCGGGGGTCAAAGGGACGGCGGCTGCCCAACGCGGCTTCCACGCTGATCGCCCCCACCACGGAGCCCGCCGCCCAGAGGTCTTCGGCGTGGAACAGCCCCTCCAGCGCCAGGGCCGTAGAGGCCTGGGTGCCGTTGAGCAGCGCCAGCCCCTCTTTGGCCGCCAGCGTCATGGGCTTCAGCCCCGCTTTGCTCAGGCCGTCTTTGGCCCGGATCACCTGGCCGTGGTAACGCACCTCACCTTCGCCCAGCAGTGGCAGCACCATGTGGGAGAGCGGGGCCAGATCGCCGGAAGCCCCCACCGACCCTTTCTCCGGCACGATGGGATAGACTCCGGCATTAACCAGGGCGATGAGGGCGTCGATCACCTCACGGCGGATGCCGGAAAATCCCCGGGACAGCGAGTTGATCTTCAGCACCATCATCAGGCGGACCGTGGCATCGCTCATCGGCTCGCCGGTGCCTGCGGCATGGGACAGGACGATGGAGCGTTGCAGCAGCTCCAGATCTTCTTTGGCGATGCGGGTGTTTGCCAGCAGGCCAAAGCCGGTATTGATGCCGTAGACCACCTGGTCACGCTCGATCACCTGGGCCACCGCCGCTGCACTGGCATCGATGGCCGGGTAGGCACTCTCGGCCAGGGTCAGCTTGACCCCTCCGCGGCTGATGGCACGCAGCTGTGCCAGGCTCAGTTGGCCCGGGTGCAAAGTCAGGTTAAGCATCAGTCGTTCTCCAGCATCGGCAGGTCCAGCCCCTGCTCACGGGCACAATTCTTGGCAATGTCGTAACCCGCATCGGCGTGTCGCATCACGCCCGTGGCCGGGTCGTTCCACAACACGCGGCGGATACGCTGGTCCGCGGCATCGCTGCCGTCACAGCAGATCACCACGCCGGAGTGCTGGGAAAAGCCCATGCCCACGCCACCACCGTGGTGCAGGCTGACCCAGGTCGCGCCCCCTGCGGTGTTGAGCAGGGCGTTCAGCAGCGGCCAGTCGGACACCGCATCGGAGCCATCTTTCATGCTCTCGGTTTCCCGGTTGGGGGAGGCCACGGAGCCGGAGTCCAGGTGGTCACGACCGATCACCACCGGGCCTTTCAGTTCGCCATTCTTCACCATCTCATTGAAGGCGCGGCCAAGACGGGCGCGATCCTTGAGTCCCACCCAGCAGATCCGGGCCGGCAGGCCCTGGAACTGGATCCGCTCGCGCGCCATATCCAGCCAGTTGTGCAGGTGCGGGTCATCGGGGATCAGCTCTTTCACCTTCTGATCGGTCTTGTAGATGTCTTCCGGATCACCGGACAGCGCCACCCAGCGGAACGGGCCGATCCCTTCACAGAACAGGGGACGGATGTAGGCGGGCACAAAGCCGGGGAAATCAAACGCGTTCTTCACGCCCTCTTCAAACGCCATCTGGCGGATGTTGTTGCCGTAATCCAGGGTGGCCGCGCCACGGGACTGCAGGGTCAGCATCGCTTGCACCTGCACCGCCATCGACGCCTTGGCCGCCGCCACCACCGCTTTCGGATCGGACTCGCGCATCGCCTTGGCGTGCGCCAGGGTCCAGCCCTGGGGCAGATAGCCATTGAGGGGGTCGTGGGCGGAGGTCTGGTCGGTCACCACATCCGGGGTAATGCCACGCTCAACCAACTCGGCAAACACATCGGCGGCATTGCCAAGCAAGCCCACGGAGAGCGCCTCGCCCTTGGCGGTGGCATCATTGATGAGCGTCAGGGCCTCATCGAGGGTGAGGGCTTTTTTGTCGACGTAACCGGTGCGCAGGCGGAAGTCGATGCGGGTTTCGTCGCACTCGACGGCCAGGCAGGAGAAGCCCGCCATGGTCGCCGCCAACGGCTGAGCCCCCCCCATGCCACCCAGGCCACCGGTCAGGATCCAGCGGCCTTTTGAGCTGCCCTCAAAATGCTGCTTGGCGATCGCCACAAAGGTTTCGTAAGTGCCCTGAACGATGCCCTGGCTGCCGATGTAGATCCAGGAGCCGGCAGTCATCTGGCCGTACATGGCCAGGCCCAGCTTATCCAGCTCGTTAAAGTGGTCCCAGTTGGCCCAGTGCGGTACCAGGTTGGAGTTGGCGATGAGCACCCGGGGAGCGTCGGCGTGCGTCTTGAATACGCCCACCGGCTTACCGGACTGCACCAGCAGGGTTTCGTCCTCTTCCAGGCGTTTCAGGGTTTCTACAATCTTGTCAAAACAGGGCCAGTCGCGGGCAGCCCGGCCAATGCCGCCATACACCACCAGATCTTCCGGGCGCTCGGCCACTTCCGGATCCAGGTTGTTCATCAGCATGCGGAGCGGGGCTTCGGTCATCCAGCTTTTGGCGGACAACTCGGTACCGCGGGGGGCGCGGATCACCCGACTCGGGTCATGACGTGGGTCCTTACTCATGGTTACTTCCTTATCGTGATGTTGATTCAACCATCAGGTGGCCACCGAGCCGGAATCGGCTTCCGGGGTGCAGCAACCTGGCGTAGCTCACCACGCCCTGGGAGGACCAGGTGCGGCGACAGATCTGCAGGCAGGGTTCGGGGCCTTCCAGGGCCAGCAAACGCTGCTGAACCTCATTGGGCACCACCGCCTCAATCAGGTGGTGGGCCTGGGTCAGCGGGGCCACCTGGGACAGGTATTCGTGAGGGGTTTGACGGGAGAACGATTGCGCCAGGTAATCCGGCACCAGTGCCGGGTTGACGTAGCGGTCCTCCAGCTGGACCGGCTGATCGTTCTCCATGTGCAGCAGGCAGGAACGAAAGATGGTGCTGCCCGCCGGCACCGCCAGGGCGATCGCCACCTCGGTTTCTGCCGCCACCGGTTTCAGCAGCAGTAACTGGGCGCTGTGCCGATGGCCGCGCTCGCCAATCTCTTCCGCGATGTTGCGGATCGCCATCATGCTGCCCTGGGACTTGAAGGGCGCCACAAAGGTACCCAGCCCCTGACTGCGGACCAACACCCCTTGCTCCACCAGCTCAGTCAGGGCCCGGCGCGCCGTCATGCGGCTGCAGCAGAAGCGTTCGGCCAGCGCGTTCTCGGACGGCACCTGCTCATGCTCCTGCCAGTGGCCCTGCTCAATCTCAGTACTGATGGCCCGTTTAATGGCCTCGAATTTTGGGATCACCTTGGCCCCTCACCCTGTCCGTTCGGGTTATCACCATGTCACAGCAAGGTTGTATATACAAGAATATACCGCCACAATGCCTTAACCAGAATGGCAGTGGAGAGTGACGTAATGGAATGGGACCAGCTTTGGATCGAGGTGAATCTGGCCACCATGGATCCCGATCAGCCCGGCGCCTATGGCGCGATTCGCGACGGGGCGGTAGCCATCAAGGATGGCAAGATCGCCTGGGTTGGGCCGCGCAGTGCGTTGCCGGAGTTCGACCCCTTTTCACTGCCCGTTTACCGCGGTCATGGCGGTTGGCTGACCCCGGGCCTGATCGATTGCCACACCCATCTGCTGTTTGGCGGCACCCGGGCCAGCGAGTTTGAACAGCGCCTCAATGGCGCCACTTACGAGCAGATTGCCCAGGCCGGTGGCGGCATTCTCTCCACGGTTCGGGCCACCCGGGCAGCGGATGAGGAAACCCTGTTCCAGGGCGGACGCAAACGCCTTAACAGCCTGTTGCGGGAAGGGGTTACCACGGTGGAGATCAAATCCGGCTACGGCCTGGACCTGCCCACCGAGCGTCGCCTTTTGGAGGTGGCTCGCCATCTCGGCGCCATGCACCCGATTGAAGTGGTCACCACCTTCCTGGGCGCCCACGCCCTGCCGGAGGAGTACCGGGGTGATGCCGAGGGGTACGTGCGCGAGGTGATTGAAACGCAACTGCCCGCCATTGCCGGCGACGGGCTGGCAGACGCGGTGGACGTGTTCTGCGAACACATCGCGTTTGACCTGGTTCAGACCGAAGCGATTTTTCAGGCGGCCAAAGCCCACGACCTGCCGGTCAAACTGCACGCCGAGCAGCTGTCCAATATGGGGGGCTCTGCACTGGCCGCGCGCTACCAGGCGCTGTCCGTGGATCACATTGAATGCCTGGACGAAGCAGGCGTGAAGGCGATCGCCGATGCCGGCACCGTTGCCGTTCTGCTGCCCGGTGCCTTCTTTACGCTGAAGGAGACCCGCCGTCCCCCCATTGCGTTGTTGCGTGAGCATCGGGTGCCGATGGCCCTCGCTTCCGACTTCAACCCCGGCAGTTCACCGCTGTGCTCCACCCTGTTGATGCTCAATATGGGCTGCACCCTGTTTGGCCTGACCCCGGAAGAGGCCCTGGCCGGTGTCACCCGCCATGGTGCCCGGGCTCTGGGGCTGCAGGAGCGGGTGGGTCAGATCCGCGTCGGCATGGAAGCCGACCTGGTTCTGTGGGAAATCGATGAACCGGCCGAACTGGCCTGGCAATACGGTTGCAACCCCTGCCGCGAGGTGATGAAGCACGGCCAGATGGTCACGCTGAGATAATGAGTCCTTATCGCCCCCGTTTTTTCTGGCATCACCAGGGGCCGGGGGCTACTATCAACCGGAATAAAAACGACTTGAAGAGGACGTATGGGAGTTCAAGCCATCATCGTGGACACCGCCGGCACCACGACCGATTTCCAATTTATTAAGGACACGCTCTTCTCCTATTCCGCTGACGCCCTTCCGGATTTTCTGGACCAACATCAGAATGACTTTGGGGTCAGCAATCTGCTGGCGGATCTGCGCACTCATGCCGGAGAACCGGACGCGGACCTGGCGCGACTGACGGTGCTTATCCGCGAGTGGATCGCCCAGGATAAGAAGATCACCGCACTGAAAACCCTGCAGGGCCTGATCTGGAAACAGGGTTACCTCAAGGGTGACTTCAAGGGACACGTTTACGCCGACGCGGCAGAGGCACTGAAGACCTGGAAGAGCCACGGCAAACGCCTCTACAGCTACTCTTCCAGCTCCGCCGACGCCCAGGATCTGCTGTTCAAATACAGCGACCAGGGAGACCTGAGTGCCCTGTTTTACGGCCACTTCGACACCAATCTCGGCCAGAAGAAAACCGTTCAGGCCTACAAAAACATCCTCAACGTGGTCAGCTTGTGGCCCAAGCACGTGCTCTTTGTCTCTGACGACGTGGAAGAGCTCAACGCCGCCCGGGATGCCGGTCTGCGCACCTGCCAGATCGCCCGCACCGGCGACGTCCGTCGTGGTGATCACGACGTGGTGGACGACTTCAGCCAGCTGAAACTCTGATCCCGGCCCACCGACAGTGACCTCTCCCCTGCAACAACGGGCCCTCTTCTGGCTGGGCCCCCTTACCGGCGCCGCCATCCTGATCCTCAATGGTGGGATCTGGCTGCAAAGTCTCTGGCAGTGGCCCCTGCTCAAGCTGACCCTCGCGGAATTTCTCGGCGGTGATGCCCCGGCGTGGCAGGTACAATTCGCCACCGCGGGCTTGTTGCTGATGAACACCCTGTGGCTCGGCTGCGGCGCTTATCTGGGTGTCATGCTCTGTCTGCGCCGCACGATTCATCCGGTGGCCTATTACCTCTGTGCCTTCACCCTGCTGTTCGGAGGCGTGTACGCCAAGCTGCTGGCCGCCATCGCGATTCTGCTGCGCCTGATCGGCGACGCCATCCGCGACGTCGTGCACTGATGAAAAAAGGCGCCGAACGGCGCCTTTTCTGTCTTTCCACTCCCTTCACGCTGCGGGGTCACCGGGCGGCGTCAGATGCGCCTCCAGCGTTTGCCGGATCGCCTCCGGAATCGGTGCAGAGCGGTTCGTCTGGTAATCAAAATGCACCATCACCGCTTTGCCTTGGGCGGTGACAATGCCCTCCTGCACCACCCGCTGACTGACATCAAACGAGCTGCTGCCCAGGCGGGTAAGGCGGGTTTCGATGGTGACGGGCTTGCCGTAGTAGGTCTGGGCAAGAAAGTCGACGTGAACGCTGGCCAGGATCAGGTTCCATCGGCTCAGGTCCAGGTTGGGAACGAAGCATTCAAATATGGGGGTTCGCCCCTCTTCAAACCAGATGGGAATGACGGTGTTGTTGATGTGCCCGAGGGCGTCGGTTTCCATAAACCGGGGATCGAATTGCCTGGTAAACATCCGGCCTCCTGCCAATGTGATGTCCCCTTATAGCAAAAAAGGCCCCCATTGGGGGCCTTCTGCCGAATCGGTTACGCCTTGGCGGGGGCAACCTTCCGGTACATCGCCTCGATCTCCTTGGCAAAGCGCTGGTAGATCACTTTGCGGCGAAGCTTCATGGTCGGCGTCAGCTCACCCTGCTTCATGCAGAACTCACGGGGCAGCAGGGTAAACTGCTTCACCTGCTCAAACCGGGCCAGCTCGGCCTGCACCGCTTTCAGGCGCTCCTCAAAGTGCGCCTTGACGGAGGCGTGGTTCACCAGCTCCAGCTTATCCTTATACTGGATGCCCACTTCACGGGCCCACTGCTCAAGCGCCTCGAACGCGGGCACGATCAGCGCGGACACATAGTTACGGGCATCGGCGATGATGGCGATCTGCTCCACCAGCGGATCCCGGGAGACCATGCCCTCAACACGCTGCGGTGCAATGTACTTGCCGTTGGAGGTCTTCATCAGCTCCTTGATGCGATCCGTAATCAGCAGACGACCCTGCGCATCCAGGTACCCACAGTCGCCCGTCTTCAGCCAGCCATCCTCGTCAAATGCTTCAGCGGTATCCTGCGGACGGTTGTAGTAACCCCGCATCACGGTGTCGCCCTTCACCAGGATCTCGTCGTTCGGGCCAATCTTGACCTGCACTTCCGGCAACGGGTTACCGTTGGTACCGATGCCGATGGCCCCCATCCGGTTGGCGGTCACTGAGGCGGTGGTTTCGGTCATGCCGAAGCCACACAGCACCGTCAGACCCACGGACTGGAAGAACTCGTTCACCTTGGGGTCCAGCGCGGCACCGCCGGCGGGCATAAAGCGGATACGGCCACCCAGCTTTTCCCGGACCTTGGACAGCACCAGCTTGTCCGCCAACGCCAGCTTCGCACGGCTTACCATGCCAAGGGCAGGGCCACCCTGTTCCGCCTCGAAGCGCTTCAGCCCCTGTTTCAGGGCCCACATAAACAGGCCACGCTTATGCGCTGGCGCCTGTTCCAGCTTCTCCATCACGGCGGAGTAAATCTTCTCGTACAGACGGGGCACGGCACACATCACATGGGGACGCACTTCGGCCAGGGCATCCTGCACCTTCATCGGGTCCGCCAGATAGGCGTTGGTACCGCCCTGAGTCAGTACGTACAGGCTCCAGCCGCGCTCAAACACGTGAGAGAGCGGCAGGAACGCCAGGGAGACATCCCCTTCACCAAACGGCAGGAACTCCGCGTGCTGACGTACGGTGCTGGCGAAGTTACGGTAATCCAGCATCACCCCCTTCGGCTCCCCGGTGGTGCCGGAGGTGTAAATCAGCGTCAGCAGGTCATCCAGCTTTCGATCCGCGATGCGCAGATCCAGCTCGGCCTGATAGTCAGAATGATCCGCCTCGACCAGGGCAGACTGGTGGTGCAGCGTCACCTCGCACTCCTGAGGCAGCAGGGCGTCTTCCATCAGGATGATGTGCTGCAGGGTAGGGCAGTGGGGCACCATAGCCAGAGCCTTGGCGTACTGCTCCTCACCGGCGACAAACAACACCTTCGCACCGGCATCGTTAACGATATAGGCCGCCTGTTCGTCGGTGTTTGTCGGGTAGATTGGCGCAATAACCGCACGGCACTGCATACTGGCAACATCAGCAATGGCCCACTCAGCGCTGTTCTGAGCGAAGATCGCGACTTTGTCCTGCACCTCTACCCCAAGGGCCAGGAGAGCGCGGGAAAGCGCGTCCAGCTGCTCACCAAAGCGTTTCCAGGAGATATCCTGCCATTCACCCGCAACCTGATGACGCAGGGCAGGGGCGTCGCCTCGTTGCGCGATCCGTTCACGCAGAACCTGAACCAGATGCAGTTGCTCTAATGACGGTTTCACCACACTCTCCCCATCATGATTGTTATTTAGCGTACACATGTACTCTCTTTGGCTGCGCATAGTACCCATTTTGTTCCCGATGGAGCAGTAAATTCGAGCACTTTTGCGTACAGTCGCACACTTTTTCAGCACACGTTCAGCCCTGTTTTCAGAGAGTTGGCAGCAAATTTCGACACAGGGCCAATTGAGTAAACAGCTGTACTCTTTGTTTTTAGAGTAAAAAACCTATTTGCGCCACAAATCTGGTGTGAATGAGGGCCGGCGATCCGAAAGTCTGGCAGAGAAGGGGAGAGAGTGGGGCAGAAACGACAAAACCCAGCCAACGGGCTGGGTTCTGAAAGATGGTGCTGATACCCAGAGTCGAACTGGGGACCTCACCCTTACCAAGGGTGCGCTCTACCAACTGAGCCATATCAGCAAGGCCAGAGGACGGTCAGATCCGCTGAAAACAACAAAGCCCAGCATGATGCTGGGCTCTGTCAGAATGGGTGCCTGGCGGTGACCTACTCTCGCATGGGAACTCCCAC
>CAZWED010000042.1:0-15339 GCA_964632645.1 uncultured Ferrimonas sp.
AAGGCCAACGTAGCGCTGGAGCCCAACGTCAAAATCAGTCAGGCCCAGATCAATGACCTGGGCGAGAACTTTGAAGCAACCAAGAATGGCTTCGTCGATTTTCTACTGCTGGATGAAAAGAGCTTCCCGCTGGTGGTGCTGGAAGACGTCAATGAAGGCAGCTGGTTCTCCAAGCTGCTGGACTACTTCAAACTGCTCTTCCTGTCCTGGTTCTGAGGCGGTAACGCAGCAAACGGGGTGGCCAGTGGCCACCCCGTTTTCGTTGGCGGGTCTTGAATTCTGGTACAATGGGCCCCATTAAATGCGGTCAGAACCTGCAGTTGGAGTACCCATGGATACCAAATTCGACGAATACCTTGATTTCCCTTGTAACTTCCCCTTTAAGGTGCTCGGTCTGGCCGACGACACCCTGGCGGATCGTGTGGTTGCCGTGCTGCAGCAGCACGCGCCGGGTGACTACGTGCCGAGCGTGAAACCCTCCAGCAAAGGCACCTACATCTCAGTGAGTGTGACTACCGTTGTGACCAGCAAGGAGCACATCGAACTGCTGTACACTGAGCTGGCCGCCATCGATGGGGTTCGTGGCGTTCTGTAAAGTGTGATCCATCTGGCATTCTGCCTTTGCCCGGGTATAATGCGGGCAACAGTTTCAGCCAAATGAAGTGGTCCAGATTGGTTGCCAACACCTTAATCATTCGCCATCTCGGCACCCTGCCTTACGAACCCGTATGGCACGCCATGCAAAACTTCACCGACGAGCGCGACGACCAACAGCCGGATGAGCTCTGGCTGGTGGAGCATCCGCCGGTGTTTACCCAGGGACAGGCGGGCAAAGCCGAGCATCTGCTGGCCACCGGAGACATTCCGGTGGTGCAGGTGGATCGTGGCGGCCAGGTCACCTACCACGGCCCTGGCCAGCTGGTGGCGTACCCCCTGCTGAACCTGCGCCGACGCAAACTCGGCGTGCGTGAACTGGTGACCGAAATCGAGCAAAGCCTGGTGGACCTTCTGGCCCGCTACAACATCCAGGCGGCATCCAAATGTGACGCCCCCGGCGTCTACGTGGACGAGCGCAAAGTGGCCTCGCTGGGCCTGCGCATCCGCAAGGGCTGTTCTTTCCACGGCCTGGCGCTCAATGTGGACATGGATCTGTCCCCCTTCCTGCGCATTAACCCCTGTGGCTACGCCGGCCTCGAAATGGTGCAGACCGCCGAGCTGGGTGGTCCCCGCACCGTCGAGGAAGCGGCCCGCCACCTGTGTGAGATTTTCCCTCAGCGCCTGGGTTACCAGGCGATCGTAGAAAAAGAAGGATTGGATTGATGACCGAACGTCCTGAACGTCTGCAAGCGGGTGTCAAACTCCGTGATGCCGACAAGGTTGCCCGGATCCCGGTCAAGGTGATGCCCACCGAGCGGGAAGAGATGCTGCGTAAGCCGGACTGGCTGCGGATCAAACTGCCCGCTTCCAGTGAGCGAATCGATCAGGTCAAGCAGGCGATGCGCGACCACGGCCTGCACTCCGTGTGTGAGGAAGCCTCCTGCCCCAACCTGGCGGAATGTTTCAACCACGGCACCGCCACCTTTATGATCCTCGGGGCCATCTGCACCCGACGCTGCCCCTTCTGCGATGTGGCCCACGGTCGTCCGCTCAAGCCGGACCCGGAAGAGCCGGTCAAACTGGCCCGCACCATCCGCGACATGAAGCTGAAGTACGTGGTGATCACCTCCGTTGACCGGGATGATCTGCGGGACGGCGGCGCCCAGCACTTTGCCGACTGCATCCGCGAGATCCGCAAGCGCAATCCGGACATCAAGATCGAGATCATGGTGCCGGATTTCCGCGGCCGCATCGACCGCGCCCTGGAGATCCTCAAGGACAATCCGCCGGACGTGTTCAACCACAACCTGGAAACCGCGCCCCGCCTGTACCGCGCCGCCCGCCCGGGTGCCAGCTACCAGTGGTCGCTGGACCTGCTGAAAAAGTTCAAGGCGATGCACCCGCACGTGCCCACTAAGTCCGGTCTGATGATGGGTCTGGGGGAAACCAACGAGGAGATCGTTGAGGTGCTCAAGGACCTGCGGGCGCACAACGTCGAGATGCTGACCCTGGGCCAGTACCTGCAGCCGAGTCGCCACCACCTGCCGGTGAAGCGCTACGTCTCTCCGGCGGAGTTTGACGAGATGAAGGCGATCGCAGACGGACTGGGCTTCACCCACGCCGCTTGTGGCCCGCTGGTGCGTTCCAGCTACCACGCCGACCTGCAGGCGCAGGGCAAAGAGGTGAAGTAAAGGCGGTCAGGTGAGGGCGCGGGACATCAACACCGCGTCTTCGCGGCCGTCGGCCGTCGGGTAGTACCCCTTGCGTCGGCCATCTTCCTGAAACCCCATCTTGTGATACAGGGCCAGCGCCGCCAGGTTGCTGGCCCTGACTTCGAGAAAGCACTGCACCGCCCCCGCCGCCACCGCGCGCTCCAGCGCCCGCGCCAGTAACGTCGCCCCTATCCCCCTTCCCTGCGCTTGCGGATCCACACAGATGTTCATCAGAGTCACCTCGTCCAGCACCTGCTGAAACAGGTAGAACCCCAACGGCTGCCCGTCGCCGGCCATCTCTCCCCAGTAAGGGGCACAGAGGCAGGAGCGCAGCAGAGATTCGGACCAGGGATGGGCGTGCGCCCGCTGTTCAATCGCCCACAACGCTTCAAACGGCGCATCGGCAGCGTTCTGAAAGGTCACAGCCATCGTTGCAGGCTTCGCCACAAGCGGCGCTTATCGTCGGTGCTCAGGGGCTTATCCAACCGCGGAGAGTAGAGGTGGGTCCGGGTCGCGGGACGCGCCGTCCCCATCACCCAGTAGCGGGTGGCCGCGAGCGCCTGCTCCGATTCGGCCTGGGGGCAGTCCTCCGGCCGGGTGTCGAGCAGAAGCAGCAGGTCCGCCAGCAGTTGCGTTTGCGTCAGGGTGTCCGCATCCGGCCGGATCAGGGCCAGGGGCACTTTGGGCTGGCGCAGGGTCAGCGGGGTAATCCCCATCTGCTCCAACGCCGCTTGTTGTCTGGGGGTCAGTGTGGTCATAACAGAGGACAGTATCACAGCAGCGCCAGGCTGGCACTGGATGGTGGCGTCGCCATTCTACCACCCACTCCCCTGCGGGAGAATGGCGAGCAGACTGTCCGCCCCTCTCCGCCCCGAGGGTCTATAAATGACATTGGGCCCGATGGCGCAAACCGAAAGGAGTGGATAATGAACCCCATACTGACCCTCCCCCTGCTGCTGACTCTGCTGCTCCTGCTGCTTCCGGGCGCCCGGGCCAATGAGCAATCACTCAGCGTCGCCCCGGACGACGCCGGGGTGCAGTGGGGCCCCTGCCCGACGTTCTTTCCCGAAGGCTGCGAACTGGCCGTGATCCAGGGGGATCCGGCCAAACCCAATGCCGACATCTTCTTCAAGATCCCTGGCGGTTACGCCTTCCCCCCTCACTGGCACACGTCGGCCGAGCGGATGGTACTGATTTCCGGTGAGATGTCGCTGACCTATGAGGGCGAATCCGCCACCCGCCTGCAAACCGGCATGTACGCCTATGGCCCCGCCAGAGCGGTGCATCATGGCCAATGCGTCAGCACCGGCCCCTGCATTCTGGTGATCGCGTTTGAGGCTCCGGTCGACGTGTTTGACGCGACCACCCCGCCCTGATTGCCCACGCCGGCGCAAGGCGAACGGGTTTAAAGATCCCGATTTTCAGGCCTTTTCTATACTCATTGCTCACGCTGCAACGTTTCCGGCGGCAGAACCCCGTTCAATGCCCTGTCGTTTTCCGCCGGAACCTCATTGGGAGGCCATCATGTCTGATCAACCACGCAATCGTTCAAAAGGGCTGTTCGAGCTGTACCAAACCGATCCGGAGCATGCCGATGAAAAGGTTTTCGGTCGCCAAAGCTACCCGGACCGCCGGGGCTTTCTGAAGGGCGCGGGCCTGGCCACCATGGCGGCGGTGCTGGGCGGAGCCATCCCGTTCCACCGCTCCATGCCGGCCGGCATCATCCCCGCGGCCTTTGCTGAAGGCCTGCAGGACATGGTGATCGAGGGCAAGGATGGGCTGGTGGTACTGAACGATCGGCCGGTCAATGCGGAAACCCCGCCCCACCTGCTGGATGACGACATCACACCGACCACCCGCCACTTTATCCGCAACAACGGTCTGCCGCCTGCCGAGGTGGACGCGGATCGCTGGACCCTCACCATCGACGGTCTGGTAGAACGTCCGATGACCCTAAGTTTGGCGCAGCTCAAGTCGGAGTTTGACGTGGTGACCGAGGCGTTGCTGATCGAGTGCGGCGGCAATGGCCGGGCCTTTTTTGACCCCAAGGCCAAGGGCAATCAGTGGACCTATGGCGCGGTGGGGTGCTCAACATGGACCGGGGTGCGTCTGTCGGATCTGCTTAAGAAAGCGGGGGTCAAATCCGGCGCGGTGTACACGGCTCACTACGGCGCGGACAGCCACCTCTCCGGTCAACCCGACAAGGTGCCAATCTCCCGTGGCGTGCCGATGGAAAAAGCGATGCGGGGGGACATCCTGGTCGCGTTCGAGCAAAACGGCGAACCGCTGCACCCGATGAACGGGGCCCCGCTGCGCCTGGTGGTGCCCGGCTGGCCGGGCTCCTGTTCGCAAAAGTGGCTGACCCGCATCGAAATCCGCGATCAGGTTCATGATGGCCCGAAAATGACCGGCACCGCCTACCGCGTGCCCAACCGCCCCATCGCCCCCGGTGAGAAGGTGGCGGAAGAGGACTTTGTGATCATCGAGCGGATGCCGGTGAAATCCCTGATCACCTCGCCACAAACCAACAGCCAGGTTGCCGGGAAACGGGCCACCATCCGGGGCCACGCCTGGTCAGGGGATCGCAAGGTGACGCAGGTTGAGGTGTCCAAGGACTTTGGGGCCACCTGGGAGAAAGCGACCCTCAGCGCCCCCGCCAACGAGGGTGCCTGGCAGACCTTCACCGCCCAAATCACGTTTCCCGCAGCCGGGTACTACGAGGTCTGGGCCAAAGCGACGGACGATAAGGGGGTAAGCCAACCCTTTGCCATTGCCTGGAACCCCAAAGGCTATCTCAACAACAGCTTCCATCGTATCGCCCTGATGGTGACCGGCTGATGAGACATAAACCGCTGCAGGCGCTGAGCCTCCTCGGCCTGTTGCTGGCCGGCATCACCGTGGTACAGGCCGAGGCCATTGCGCCGCAGGCGCGGGTCTGTACCGCCTGCCACCAAACCGGGCCGGACGGAGAGGCTGCCATCGGCCCGCCCTTGTGGGGGCTGGCCGAGCGCGGCATCGCCGCCTATCCCGGGTTTGACTACAGTGACGGACTGAAGCAGCACCAGGGGCAATGGAATGCGCCGCGTCTGGACCGCTTCCTCACCGACCCCGCGGCGTTTGCCCCCGGCACCCGAATGCAGTTTCCCGGCCTGTCGGATCCCGCCGCCCGCGCGGCGGTGATCGCCTGGCTGGCGCGGGAAAATCCGACCGAGGCAGACTGGTCGCTCTCCACCCCCGCCGCGTCCACCGTGGATACCGGACCGCTGCAAGCGGGAGAGGGGGCCGAGTTGGTGGCGGGGGTCTGCTCCGGCTGCCACTCCCTGCATCTGGTGACCCAGCAGGGGCTCAGCCGCGACAGTTGGGCGGACACCCTGAACTGGATGGTGGAGGAGCAGGGCATGGCCCCGCTTTCCGACGCGGAGTTGAGCCAGGTGCTGGATTACCTCGCCCGCCACTATGGGCTGGAATGAGTCCGGCCCTTCCCCCAAACAATCGGGCCTTCACTGGCCCCTGAGCTGAGATTCCAGTTGCTGCAAACGGGGATCGTCGGGCCGCAGCTGACGCAATGTGGCCAGGGCCGACAACGCTTGTTGGATGTTGCCCATGGTGGCGTTGAGGTACACGGAGGCGTACAGCAGATCCGGTGCCCCGGGCGCCAGCTTCAATGCCTGTTGCAACGCCGTCAGTGCCTCCTCCTTGCGCCCCAGTCGGTCCAGGATCAGGGCTCGGTTGTAATGGCTGCGAACGTGCTCCGGCTGCAACTGAAGTGACAAGTCCAGCCAGCCGATGGCCTGCTCAAGCTGCCCTGACTCCGCTGACGCCAGCCCGCGCAAATAAGCCAGTTGCGCCCTGTCCGACGACGCAACCCCATCCAGCGCCAATCCGGCATCCAGCAACGCGACCACCGGCTCCCCCCGGCCTTGCTGGCTCAGCAGCGTCACCAGGTTGATCCGGGCCGGGACAAAGTACGGGTCCATCGCCAGTGCCACCTCATAATGGCCGATGGCCGTTTCAAGGTTGCCCAGTCGGGTTTCCAACACCGCCAGATTGAGCCGGTTTCCCGGCAGGTCGGCGTTTTCCCGCAGGCGTTGCTGATAACGGGCCAAGGCGTCCGCAAAACGCGGCGCGGCCTCCCCCAGAGCCACCGGTGGTACACCGGCCAGGGCTTTGATGGCTTCATCCCGGACCGCGCGCCGGGGATCCTCCAGCAGAGGCAGCAGCAAGCGAACCCGCGCCGCCTCCGGCGCCTGGGCAAACACCGGGATCGCCGCGGCCCGCACCTCCGCCGCCCCGTCATTCAGCGCCGCCTCAAGCAGGGGCAGCGCGGTGGAACCATAATTCGGCAGCGCCGCCACTGCGCTAGCCCGCACCAGCGCCGGCTGCGCCGGATCGGTGACCAGTGCGGCCAGTTTCGGCAGCGCGCCCGGCTGGCCGGAACGGGCGGCAAAGAGCGCCGGCCCCCAGTGTGCCGGTCGGGCCCCGGCGCCGGGTTCTGGCGCAAACCAGCCGGCTATCCAGTTGGCCGCCTCGGCGGGACTCATCGACGCGTGGCAACCGGTGCACGCATCCGGGCTGCCGGTTTCGCCGCGGGCATCCGGCCTGGGAATGCGGAAGCTGTGGTCCCGACGCGGGTCAACCACCATGTAGGTGGTGGCCGGCATGTGGCAGTTCACGCACTGTGCCCCTTTGGAGGTCGGCGAGTGATGATGGTGCGTCTCGCTGTCGTAGGTCCCGGCTGCGGAGGCGAAGCGGGCGTCCGGTTGGGCACTGTGGCACTGGGTACAGAGGGCGTTGCCGGTTTGCCTCAGCTGGCCGCTGTGGGGATCGTGGCAATCGGTGCAGGTAACCCCGGCCTGGTGCATCCGGCTCTGGGCGAAGGACCCGTACACATACACCTCGCCCTGGATCTGGCCGTCCGGGTAGTAGAGCCCCTCGCTCAGCAGCGCGGGCAACGCCACCTCCAGCAGCGGCTCGCCAATCTGCTGGCCGACGCCCAGCGCCTGCCGCCGACTGTGACAACGGGCGCACTGTTGTGCCAGCAGCGGGCCGGACAGGGCGCTGAGGTCCACCAGCGCCGCCTCCCCGGCCGTGGATGGCTCGCGCCCCTCCATCCGGTCAACGTGCCCCTGCCCGGGGCCATGGCACCCCTGGCACCCCACGCTCAACTCCTGCCATGTGGTGGCGAAAGTGTCCGTTTCCGGGTCGTAGTGTTTCTTAAGCTCGGTGGAGTGACAGTCGGCGCACATGGCGTTCCAGTTCTGGTAGCGCCCCTGCCAGTGCAGGGGATCGTCAACCGCGAACGCCTGCCCCGGATACAGGGAAAACCAGCGCTGCCCGCCAGCCTGTTGCGGCCGGCTATCCCAGGCAATGGTCAGCGCCTGCAGACGCCCCCCGGGGCGTTCCACCAGATATTGCTGCAGCGGTAGGTGGCCAAAGGTGTACGCCACCGTCCAGGTGGCTTCCGGCTCACCCGGCGCCTTGAGAGTCACCAGATAGCGCCCCGCCTTGCGATGAAAACGGGCAGAGACGCCCGCGTCTTCAAACTGGCCGCCATCGAAGTTGCCCAGCACATTGGCGGCCAGCGCAGGCCGCATTGCCCAACTGTGATCCGACCCTTGCCAGGCACTCGCCTGAGGCTGATGGCAACGGTCACAGGCGCCCTCGGCGGCGTAACCGGACGGTTCCGTCGCCGCCTGGGGAGAGACCGCCCGCGCCGCCCCACTGCACAGCAGCAGGATAAGGGCGACATACGGGCCCCACTGACAACGGGCTCGTCTTTGAGTGATGGGGCCTGGCTCAGGGGGTGTCAGGGTAGATCCGCGCCCAGTCCCGGGCCATATCAACCCGCACCCAACCCCTCGGTTCGGCCTCATCCAGCGCCTGGTCCAACTGGCCGATGTGGCTCTCCCTGTCGTACGCGTACTCCCGCGCCTTGTCCGTATGATGCACCAGTATCCCAAGCCTTGGCCCCTCCCCTTCCGTCGTCCATACCAGCATCGGGTAATCACCGTCGGAGTTGCCAACCGCCAATACCGGCCGTTGTCCGATCACTCGCTCGATCGCCAGCGCCTTGTTCTGACCATCATCCAGCCAGGCGATGCCTGGCCGCTTCATCAGCACCATGCGTCCCTCGGCTTCAACCGCTTCCATCTGGCCGAGGCTGCCTATCACCCGGTTCGGAGGGATGCCATAGCGTTGCTCGGCAAAGGCGCGAATAAAATCGACCCCACCCCCGGACACGATGTAGGTCTGATACCCCCGGTCCCTCAGGTATCGCAACAGCTCCAGCATCGGCTGATAAACCATGTCGGTGTAGCGCAGCCCGCTCTGCGGATGACGGGCATCGGCCAGCCAACGGGACACATCCTGCTGAAACTCATCGACCGAACGATCCGCGTGGCTGACCGCCAGCAGCTCCATCAGCCCATCGGCCCCCATCCCCATCACCGCCGCCACATCGTCCGCTTTGAGTGCTCTGGCAAGCGGCGCACTGAGTGACGCCGGATCGGCGGCTTTGGCCCGCTCCAGCGCATACGCCAGCTGAACGTAATAGGGCTGTTCGCCCCACAGGGTGCCGTCGTTATCAAACACCGCAATGCGCTCAGACGCCGGCAGAAAGTTGGCGTGCCCCGGCGTCGTGGTGGCCTGCACAAACTCGGTGATGGCCGATTTAACGGCCCCACTGCGCCAGGACGGCAAGGGGTCGGCCAACGCCACGCAGGAGAGACAGAACAGCATCAGGCCGGTAAGGGCCCTGCCAGCCAAAACGTTCATCGTGTTTCCCCCAGGGTTCACGGCCCCGATTTTCACCCGAAAATTCGGGGCCACGGTGGGCGCGTCACTGGGACGCGCCTGAGGTTTCGAGCTTCTCCATCACCTTATCCAGGCTGAAACTGGCGGCTTTCATCCGTGGCGGGAACTCCTCAAAGGTGGCCAGGAAGCTGCCCACGTAAGCCTGGGCCGGCACCAGCATAAAGGCGTGGTCCAGCAACCAGTCGTAGTAGGTGTTGGAGGTGATCGGAGCCCGCTCGTAAGGATCTCGCCGCAGGTTGAAAATCATCGGCAGACGCAGTGGCGTGAACGGGTTCGCCCAGACCTGAAGCGTGCCTTCGGAACGCTGCTCCATAAACAGCAGTTTCCAGTCGTCATAACGCAAGGCCGTCAGATCACCGTCGTCGGAGAAGTAGAAGATCTCGTGACGGGGGGCGGACTCCGATTGCCCGGTCAGGAAGGGCAGGAAGTTGTACCCGTCAAGATGGACCTTGTAACTGCGATCGATCGCTTTCACGCCGCCTTTCATCAGCGCCGACTTGATGTCACTGTTGCCCGCAGCGGCCATAAAGGTCGGAACCCAGTCCATATGGTGCATCACCGCATTGGACACCGAGCCCGCTTCAATTTTGCCGGGCCAGCGAACCATCGCGGGTACCCGCCAGCCGCCTTCCCAGTTGGTGTTCTTCTCGCCACGGAACGGCGTCATCCCGGCATCCGGCCAGGTGTTCATGTGGGGGCCGTTGTCGGTGGAGTAGAACACGATGGTGTTGTCGGCGATCCCGAGCTCGTCGAGCTTACTCAGGAACAGGCCAATGTGACGGTCATGCTCAATCATGCCGTCGGCGTATTCGTTTTGCCCCGAAATCCCCCGCAGCTCGTCCTTTACGTGGGTCCGGAAGTGCATCCGGGTGGCATTCCACCAGACAAACCAGGGGGTACCGGAGCGGGTCTGACGCTCGATAAAGCCGATGGCCGCGGCCGCGGTATCGTCGTCGATGGTTTCCATCCGCTTGCGGGTCAGCGGGCCGGTGTCCTCAATGCGGCCGTCGGCGTAGGAGCGGATCACCCCCCGGGGGCCAAAGGTTTCCCGGAAGGTTTTGCCGTCGGGCAGCTTCATGTCGCCGGGGTAGTCCGGCAACTCCGGCTCCTCCTCGGCATTGAGGTGATAGAGGTTGCCGAAGAACTCATCAAAACCATGATTGGTGGGCAGATGTTCGTCCCTATCCCCCAGGTGGTTCTTACCAAACTGGCCAGTGGCATAGCCCTCCGCTTTCAACAGGCCGGCCAGAGTCGGGTCTTCCGTACTCAGGCCCTCTTTGGCCCCTGGCATCCCCACTTTCGACAGCCCGGTGCGAAACACGCTCTGGCCGGTAATAAACGAGGAGCGCCCGGCGGTGCAGGACTGCTCACCGTAGTAATCGGTAAACATCATCCCCTGCTCTGCAATGCTGTCGATATTGGGCGTCTGGTAGCCCATCACCCCGTGCGAATACACCGACAAATTGGACTGGCCGATGTCATCCCCCCAAAGCACCAGAATATTGGGCTTGCCACCGCTTTCCTGCGCCGCATAAGCCGAGAGCGAATACACAGAGGCCGAAATCAGCACCACTGCCAGGCCGGCATACCACCTGGCCCGGTCTACAAACGCCGTTTTGGATTCCATCGGTAGGTCTCCTTGCTCATTGGAAGTTGGGGGGATTCAGATAAGTGCACGAACGTGCTGATCGAGTATAGGACAGATACCAAAGGAGTCAGGGCGCCAGACCGGGCAACAGGCGTCGGCAGCGGGGCCGCCCTTTCTCTGGCAATGTCGGGCTTTGCTGCCCGGTTGCAGACCGTTGGAGCTGGCATCAGGGGGCTGCAACAATGAACACTCTCCACTCTGGCGAGGCAGAGAGAGCCGTTTCCGATTCCAACACTCCATGTCAGCCCCTCAGACACAGAAGCCTTACGCCACGTCATGGACCTTTTTCTCACAACCCCAAAGGCCTCACCCTCACCGGCATGACGCCACAATTGTCGCCAAAAAGTGCCCTAAATCAGATAGTGCAAATCGACATATCCTCTATCAGCGTTGCGCATATGTTTATTGGATAGGGGTTTGCTCACATCCGGGCTGCATGGATGTCACACAATGAAAATCAGCGGGTTCTCATTGGGATCCCGGGTCATTAACGTTTTGACCGAGTTAATCAGACCCCCTGGAAACATGAGTAAGCGTCTTCTATTAGCCTGGCTGCTGGTTGGTCTCTGCATGGCGTCGTACCGCGCCTCTGCCGAACCCGAACACAAAATTTACCACCTGTTCGGGACAACGATGGGCAACAAGTACGCCATTTCATGGGCTGCCAAACCCACCTCCGCCAAGCAGGTTCATCAGCTTCACCAGCAAGTTGAAGGGCGTTTGGAGCAATTGAACGCCAGCATGTCCACCTGGCGCGAAGATTCAGAAATCAGCGCCATCAATAGGGCGCCGGCCAATCAGCCGATAAGGCTCTCTGCAGAGCTGCTTTGGGTCATGACTGAGGCTCGTCGTATCGGCCAACTGACCGGTGGAGCTCTGGACATCACCATTGGTCCACTCATCGAACTGTGGGGATTTGGCCCTAAGGGCCTCCCTGGTCGACTCCCCACCCCACAGGAGATTGCCCGGGTCAAAGCGCACACCGGCCCCGAGACGTTCACTCTCCTGGCCGGTGAACTGAGCAAGACCAGCGACCGCACCCGGCTCGACCTCTCCAGCATTGCCAAAGGGTATGGCGTAGACGCATTGGGACAACTGCTGGAATCCAACGGCATCCATCACTATCTGGTAGAGATCGGGGGAGAGATTGTCGCCCGAGGCCAGCGCCCGGATGGTCATCCCTGGACCGTGGGCGTGGTCAATCCAACGCCCACCCGCCTGGCCGCCACGACCCTCATTCCGTTGACCGACATGGCCGTCGCCACCTCCGGGGATTACCACCATTACTTTGAGCGTCAGGGCACCCGCTTTTCTCACGTCATCGATCCTCACACCGGGCGCGCGGTGCAGACCCAGATCGTGTCAGCCACGGTCATCGCCCCACAGTGCGCCACCGCCGATGGACTGGCCACCGCCGCCATGGTCATGGGGGTCGAAGAGATGCTGGGGCTGGCTGAAAGCCAACAACTGGCGGTCATGCTGATTGAGGACCACTTCGGTCAGGTAAGGGTCCATCGAAGCCGCGCCTTCGAACAGCTTCTTCGGCCTTAGGCCTACAACAATGGGGGTCGAAAGATCCCTGACAATAACCCGCAGGGGATAATGATGATGAAACGTAAATTTGCACTGACTCTTGTCTGCGCGTCGATGGTTGCCGTAACCGGCTGCAGTGAAGATGAAAAGATCGTTTACCAACCGGACCCCGAACTCCAGGCCCAACTTGCCGCCCTGGAAAAGGAAAACAGCCAACTGAATGACGCCAACCTGGCGTTGGAGCAGGAACTCAATGATCTGAAAGAGAACCCGCCCATCAAACCGCACGACTTCGCCTCGCAGTGCGCCTCTGTCGGCATACACTTCGACTACGTCGATCCCAATGGCGGTGATGCAGCGTTGTCAGCGCCCGTCTCCCATGTTGCCGCCGCCAATGATGACTGCCTTTCCTGCCACACCTATGATGGCAGCGGAAGCTCCGGGGTCACTCCCCCCCATGCTGACTACGGCGATTGTGCCACCTGTCACGAAGGTCACGGCGATGGCTCTGAACCGGGAGGGCCAACCGGTAATCCCACCGATCCCACCTTCATTCAGCCCGCCTTCGCCCCGGGAGCCGTCGATGGCAAAACCGGCGCATCCGGCAGCGCCTACTATGGCACAGGCTCCTATCTCAACGCTCAATGGCTGAAGGCGCAACTGGATGCGCAGGTACGCAACTTCCGCTGGAAAGAAGCGGCCGAGGGAGAAACCGGTGTCACTGCACTCAATGCCGCCTGTGGCCTTGAGAACCGCCAACACGTGACCGACATGTTCCCCAATGACGGCAAAGCCTACGTCATCGAACAAAAGGACAACGCCATCGGCGCCAAGCTGGTGGCCACCGTCAACCGTTTTCAGGACGAGGGAATGGCGACAGAAACGCCCAACATCGCCACCTTTGGTTTTGGCCTTAAAGAGATTGAGGGCGCCTATTACGCCAACATGTTCATTGGCAAGAACAACACTTGCTACAACATCATCATGAACGGCGAAGCCCGCCTTTCTTACTACGAGTACGACCCGACTCAATTCGCTAAAACCGGACTCGAAGAGAGCAGTCGCAACCGCGGGGCCCGCATTCTCGTCACCACCGACTACACCCGCACTGGCCTGTTTGGCCCCGATTGGGCCACCCCGGTCCCGGGCGCAGGCGTTGGCGAAACGTTCAAACCCGAAGATCTGGACTGGAGCCAGGTGGGCGCCTGTAACCTGACGCTGAAAGTAGAGAGCATCATTCCGCTGGGGTGACACTCCTGCAACGAAGGGAGACCACAAGGGGCCTTCGGGCCCCTTTTGTTTGAGCGCGCTTCTGTGAGCCTTCACCACGACGGGTTGCCATCGTGTTCATATACTGGGCTGACATCTCACCCACCGGGTCATCCATGCCAAAAGAACTCAATAAGCTGGATTTCTTTACCCTGAGCGTTCTGGTCGAACTGTATGAGCAACGCAGCGCGACAGTGGCCGCGGCGCGCTTGCAAAGCACTCAGCCCAAAGTCAGCCGCGCTTTGACCACCTTACGAGAGGTGTTTGACGACGAGTTGTTCATTCGCCAGCAGTATGGCCTGGAGCCAAACGGCCTGACGGAAACCCTCTACCCATTAGCCAAGGCGGTGATAGACAGCTATCAACCCCTGTCGGACACCCTGTCCCGCCATCGAAGCCGCAATGAAGAACTGAACGTCGCCGCTCAGGAACACCTGTGCCCTTTGCTGCTGCAGTGCCTGCACCTCAGCCGCGAGGAGCTGGGCCTCAAGCTCACCGTCAATCTGCACCCCTGGTCCAACGACGTGCAGAAGCAGTTAAACCAATCGCAACTGGACTACTGCATCTCCATTAACCCGAGCCCCAGCAATCGAGTGAGCCTGCACCCCATTGGCGAAATCAAACAATTTTATCTGGTCGCCAGGCGAGACCACCCGATCTTTTTGCAGGAACTCACTATCGAAAAGGCCTTCGCTTATCCGGTCGCCCTGCTGAACTACTCCATGAGTGGCATCCGAACCCATAGGATGGAACTGTTTGCGCAGAAGATTGGTGCACCACTGAGTGTCTCCATGAAGACCACCAATCTGAGTCTGCTGCTGGATCACCTTGAGTCCAGTGACAGCATTGGTTATTTGGCCTCAGTGCTGATTCAACAGCCCATCGCCGCCAGAAAAACCCTCCAGGCACTGGATATTTCGACGTTCTTTGGCAGCCACGTTAAACCCAACCAGAGTCGCCCCACCTATCGCCTCTACCTTCAAGCCGGACGGGGTTGCTCCCCCACCTTTACGGATAAGCTGGTGAACCACCTCACGCAACGCATCAGCAGACTCAACCGCTGAGAGCCGGTGACCGCAGCGTTCCCGCCCTCCTAGGCTGCCAGGAGCGCATTTGGCCGGATTGGATATGGTGGGCGCCATCAAGCACCAACGAGTGTCGGGAAGCGCTCAGGCACGTCGAAGTAGACGTAATGGAATCGTTGGTACGGGAAAGAGGCAAGGCGTGCAGGCGATGTGTGTACCACCTTCTGAAGCACCTAGTGCTGTACAGCGGTGCCGGCCTTCTGACAGATACAAAAAAGCCCGCTGATTCAGCGGGCTTTCGTGTTCGATAGATGGCAGGGGCAGAGGGACTCGAACCCCCAACACCCGGATTTGGAATCCGGTGCTCTACCAATTGGAGCTATGCCCCTAGCGAACGAGGTGGAATTATACGGAAGCCCGGTAAAAGGTAAAGGGCTTTTTCTGCATTTCCGATCCGATTGGCGACTTCTTATCCCAATCGGCCAATTCGCCGTCGTTATGCGGGTTTTCCCGGCGACAAAGCCTTATGCGCTCAGATCTGAGCCCCCATAAACCGCCCCATGGAAACGCCAGCTCACCTTGCCGAAAGGGCCATTGAGCGAACACGACAATGCCCATCTGGAGGGATGTGCTCCCCACACATCGCCGCATCAGCGTACAGCCAGACCACAGCAGCGCAGCTAAACCCTCCAAACAGGCAAGGCGTACGGCAGCCATAGACCAAACGAAAAAACCCCGCCTC
>CAZWED010000043.1:0-15321 GCA_964632645.1 uncultured Ferrimonas sp.
GGTCCAGCCGTTGGTCGAGGTAGTGATCCAGAAACGCCACGTTCTGTTCCGGGTCCAGGGTTTCCAGCAGCGCCGAGGCGGGATCGCCCTGGTAGCTTTTGCCCATCTTGTCGATCTCGTCCAGCATGATCACCGGATTCATCACTTCCGCTTCTTTCAGTGCCTGCACCAGTTTTCCGGGCATGGCACCGATGTAGGTACGGCGGTGGCCCTTGATTTCGGCTTCGTCGCGCATGCCGCCGACGCTGAAGCGGTAGAAGGGACGGCCCAGGCACTCGGCGATCGATTTGCCGATGGAGGTTTTGCCCACCCCCGGCGGGCCCACCAACAGCAGAATCGAGCCGCTGATCTCACCTTTGAAGGCGCCGACCGCAAGAAACTCCAGGATGCGATCTTTAACGTCGGCCAGACCGTCGTGGTGCTTGTCCAACACCTTGCGGGCGGTGGGCAGGTCGATGTTGTCTTCCGCCAGTACCCCCCAGGGCACCTGGGTCAGCCAATCGAGGTAGTTACGGGTGACCGCGTACTCCGGTGAGCCGGTTTCCAGCACCGACAGTTTCTGCAGCTCTTCGGTGAACCGCTTCTGCACCGCATCAGGCAGGGTTTTGCCCTTCAGGCGCTGACGAAACTCTTCGGCGTCTGCGGTTTTGTCGTCCTTAGAGACTCCCAGCTCACGCTGGATCACCTTCAGTTGTTCACGCAGGAAGAACTCGCGCTCCCGCTTCTCCAGCTTCTGGTTGACCTGCTCACTGATTTCGCTGTGCAGCTTGGCGGCGTCCAGCTCGTTCTTCAGCAGGGCCAGGGTTTTCTCCATGCGGGGCAGCAGGCTGACGGTGTCGAGCACCGACTGCAACTGTTCCGGCTTGGCGGTGGTGATGGCGGCGGCAAAGTCGGTGAGCGGGGAGGGCTCGTGGGGCCCGAAGCGCTCAAGGTATTGCTTAAGCTCTTCCGAGTAGAGCGGATTCAGCGGGATCAGCTCCTTGATGGCCGCGATCAGGGCGATGGCGTACGCCTTGATCTCCTTGGTGTCCGGGTGCTCCTCGATGGGGTAGGAGAGTTCCGCCAGGTAGGGCTGTTCATCGCTGACCCAGCGCAACAGTTTGACCCGCTCCATCCCCTCGGCGACGAAGTGAAAGTGGCCCTCTTCGCTCTCTCTGACTTCGTGCACACGAACGACGCAGCCGGTTTTGGCCAGCGCGTCCTTATCCAGAACGCCATCGGCCGCGTTGGGCTGGCGGGAGTAAAACAGCGCCATCAGCTTGTGATCGCTCTCCTCCACCGCTTTCAGCGTGGCTTCCCAGTGGCGTCCTTTGACGGCCACCGGCATCACCTGGGCGGGGAAGAAGGGACGGTTCTGCACCGGCATCACCGGGAGGGTGTCCGGACGATTGGGTTGCGCGGGGATCAGCTCAGTGCCGCTCTCTTCGGGCTCGTCCATATCCAGATGCCAGTCTGCGTTGAATTCGTCGATGGTGTGGGTCATGCCTTTGCAACACGTTGCCAATGATAGTGGGGATCTGGGGATGGCGCGGGACAATTGCAAGGGAGCGCGCCGGCGACTGGTCAGGGAGTGAACAGCGCGGTGGAGCAAATCCCGATTTTTGGTCATACCAGCGAACCAAAGCGCGAACTTCGTCACGCTTAAGATCAATGGCGATGTTGGCCGGGGAACCCGATTGATAGCCTTAGCGTCAGAAAAATCCGGGACTTCGACCCGAGACAATATTTTCGACAGGTGGCCTGTGGGGCCACCGGCATGATGGACTGTGATGATCGAGATTACCCTGGACAGCAAAGTAGTGGTCGCCGATAAGGGCGTCCGTCTGTTGGATTTTGCCAAAGCGCAGGGGGTGGCCATTCCCACGCTCTGTGAGCGCAACACCGAGGGGCCAAAGGTGCCATGTGACCTTTGCGTGCTCGAGGTGAACGGTGAGCTGAAGCGCAGTTGCGAAGTGACGCTGGCCGAGCCGATTACCGTCGTGAGTCACTCTGAAGCGATCACCGCGCACCGCCAGGCCGCGCTGAAACGGATCCTCTCGGATCACCATGCCGACTGTGAAGCCCCCTGCAAAACCGCCTGTCCCGCCGCGGTTGATGTCCAAAGTTACCTCTACCATATCGCCCAGGGCGATGCCGTTGCCGCCACTGCGGTGGTCAAGCAAAGCCTGCCCATGCCCCTCTCCATCGGCCGGGTTTGTCCCGCCTTCTGTGAATCCGAATGTCGCCGGACCCTGGTGGATGAGCCCCTGGCGATTCGTCAACTGAAACGCCACGCTGCTGACATCGACCTGGCCGGCGAGCCTTACCTGGCGCCCATCAAGGATCCCATCGGCAAGCGCGTGGCGATCATCGGTGCCGGCCCTGCGGGTCTGGCGGCCGGCTACTACCTCAGCCACGAAGGGGTGGAGGTGGACGTGTTCGAAGCGATGCCGGAAGCGGGCGGCTGGCTCCGTTATGGCATTCCGGAATACCGCCTGCCCAAGGCCACCCTGCGCAAAGAGATTGAGCTGATGTGCCGGGCCGGGATGCGGATCCACACCAACACCGCGTTGGGCCGTGAGATCCAGCTCGACAGCCTGAAGCAGGAATACGACGCGGTGTGTCTGGCCATCGGCGCGCAGAAAGCCGTGCGCATGGTTTACCCCGGCTCCCACCTGTTTGGGGTGATCCTCGGGGTCGACTACCTGACGGCGTTCTCCTCCGGCCGGCGGGTGGCCACAGGCAAAAAGGTGGCGGTGGTGGGCGGCGGCAACACCGCCATCGACTGTGCCCGCACCGCGTTGCGCCAAGGCGCGGAGGTGACGCTGATCTACCGCCGTACCAAGGCGGACATGCCGGCGGAAGATTACGAAATCCACGAAGCCGAGGTGGAAGGGGTTCAGTTCCGCTTTATGTCGGTGCCGGTTGAAAACCAGGCGGACGAGCATGGCCGGGTGTGCCGGGTCAAGGTGGAACGGCTGGAACTGGGCGAACCGGATGCCTCCGGTCGCCGCAGCCCGCAACCCACCGGCGAGTTTGAATGGCTCGACTTTGACACCGTGATCCCGGCGGTCAGCCAGAAACCGGACACCAGCTTTATTCCGGAAGGGGCGATCCCGCTGACCCGCTGGAACACCGCCGATGCCTGCCCGGAAAGCCTGCACACCGGCATCGATAACGTCTTTGCCATCGGCGACTTCCGCCTTGGGCCGGCGACCGCGGTGGAGGCGATCGGCGAAGGGCGGCGCAGCGCCGAAGCGATGCTGCGCTTCTTTAAGGAGGGGCAGTTCCGCCCCGAGCCGGTGCTGTTCAACGCCCGTAAGGCGGCGAGCCTGAAAGAGGTGGAGGCCCGCTTTTATGACGAGATCCCCTTTAAGGCCCGGCTGAAGATGCCGGAACTCACCGGCGAACGCCGCACCGCCTCCTTTGACGAGGTGGAGCTGGGCTTTGGCACCGATGAGGCGATCGCGGAAGCCGCCCGCTGCCTGGCGTGTGGTTGCCAAAAGAGCCAGAGTTGCGACCTGCGCGACTACGCCACGGAGTACCGGATCCGCGACGAGGACATCCTCAACCCCGCGCCGCAAAAGTTTGCGCTGGATGAAAGCTCACCCTTTATCCGGCTGGACCGCAACCGCTGCATCAGTTGCGGCCAATGCGTGCAGGCGTGCCGGGAGCAGGGCGTGCACAACGTTTTGAACTTCCCGGACGGCGCCCCCCAGTGCCGGGTGCAGGTGGGCGCGGGCGAACTGCTGGCCTCTTCCGACTGCGCCCAGTGCGGCATGTGCATCCAGGCCTGCCCGGTGGGGGCGATCACCGCCAGGACCCATCACCTGCATGGCCAGAAAGAGACCTACAAGAAGGTCAACACCATCTGCACCTACTGCGGGGTCGGCTGTGGCCTGACGCTGCACGTGGATGAGGCGAAGAACCGCGTGGTGAAGGTCACGGGGGTTGAAGGCTCACCGGTTAATGACGGCATGCTGTGCGTCAAAGGCCGCTTCGGCTTTGACTTTATCGCCTCGCCAGAGCGCCTGACCCAACCGCTGATCCGCCGCGACGGCGAGCTGCAGCCTGCCAGCTGGCCTGATGCCATCGCTTATGTGGCCGCCCGTCTGGCGGAGATCAAAGCGCGCCACGGCGGCGACGCTCTGGCCGGGTTCTCCTCCGCCAAAGCGACCAACGAAGACAACTACCTGTTCCAGAAGTTTGTCCGCACTGCGCTGGGCACCAACAACGTGGACCACTGTGCGCGCCTGTGCCACGCCACCACGGTCACCGGTCTGGAACCGGCGATCGGCAGTGGTGCGATGACCAACGACATCCCGAGCATCCGCCATTCGGACCTGATCCTGATCATCGGCTCCGACACCAGCAACGCGCACCCCATCATCGCCTCTCATCTGAAGCAGGCGGTGAAGCAGGGCGCCCGTCTGGTGGTGATCGACCCCCGTAAGATCGACATGGCCTTCCATGCGGATCTTTACCTCAGCCAGCGCCCGGGCACCGACGTGATGCTGCTGAACGCCGTGATGCAGGAGATCCTACGCAACGGCTGGCAGGATGACGACTACCTGGCAACCCGCACTGAGGGCCTGGACGCGCTGACCGACGAGGTGATGCGTCCGGAGTACGGACTGGAGAACGCGGCGGCGGTCACCGGCATTGAAGCGGCAAAGATTGCGGAACTGGCGCGGATGATCGGAACCGCCAAACGCACGGCCGTCTACTACGCCATGGGCATCACCCAGCACACCACCGGCACCGACAACGTGCGCTCCCTGGCTAACCTGCAACTGCTGTGTGGCAACATCGGCGTTGAGGGGGGCGGCATCAATCCGCTGCGGGGCCAGAGCAACGTGCAGGGCGCCTGTGACATGGGGGCGCTGCCCAACTACCTGCCGGGCTACCAGAAACTGCCGGACGATGGCCTGATCGATCGCTTCCAGCAGCACTGGGGCACCGTGCTGTCCCGCACGCCGGGCCTGAAGCTTACCGAGATGGTGGACGCCATGGCGGCGGGGCAGATCAAGGGGCTGTACGTGATGGGGGAAAACCCGGTGCTGTCCGACCCGGACCAGCATCACGTGATTGAGGCCCTCGAAACGCTGGAGTTCCTGGTGGTGCAGGACATCTTCCTGACCGAAACCGCGCAGATGGCGGACGTGGTGTTGCCCGCGTACGCCTTTGCCGAGAAAGCGGGGCACTTCACCAACACCGAGCGCCGGGTTCAGCGTCTTCGTCCGGCGGTGTTCGCGCCGGGTGAAGCCCGCCCGGACTGGGTGATCCTGCAGGCCGTGGCCAACGCCATGGGGCAGGACTGGCATTACCAGGACGAACGGGCGATCACCGACGAGATCTGTGCGGTTACGCCGAGCTATCGCGGCATCACCTGGGCGCGCACCGAGACCGAATCTCTGCAGTGGCCCTGCCCGGACAGCGACCACCCCGGCACGCCGGTGATGCACCGCGAACGCTTCCTGCTGAACGACAGGGCCCAGCTGGCGCCAGTCTCGTTCCGGGTGGCGGCGGAGTTGCCCTGTGACGAGTATCCGTTGGTGCTGACCACCGGCCGTCTGCTGGCCCAGTTCCACACCGGCACCATGACCCGCAAGACCAAAGGGCTGGATCAACTGGCTGGCCCGGTGGCGATGATCGCGGTACAGGATGCGGAGCGGCTGGGCCTGAGCAATGGGCAGCGCATCAAGGTAGCGACCCGCCGCGGCGAGGTGGAGGTGCCGGCCTTCATCACCAGGCGGATGCCCCAGGGCGTGGTGTTTGTGCCGTTCCACTTTGTTGAAGCGGCCGCCAACGTACTGACCAATGCGGCGCTGGATCCGGAAGCCAAAATCCCGGAATACAAGGTGTGCGCCGCCCGCGTCGTGGCAGCCTGACCTCCCGAGAGACAACGAAACAGCCCGCCTTGCGCGGGCTTTTTTGCTCAAACTCGGTGGCGGAAGCCGATATAACTGGAAAGAATGGAAGCCCCCACCGGAGCAAGGAGCCCTATGAAACCCGTTATGGTGCTGGCCATCGCCAGCCTGTTCACCCTTCCCGCACACGCCGGGATCCACGCTGATGACCTGTCGCGCTGCCTGGCCGAGCGCAGCACCACCGCCGACAAACTGACTCTGGTGAAGTGGATGTTCAGTGCCTCTGCCCGCCATCCGGCGGTGAAAGAGATCGCCAGCATCACACCGGCGCAGTCGAGACAGATCAGCAAGGACACCGCCGAGATGTTCGTTCGGATGCTGAGCGAGGTTTGCCAGGAGGAGACCCGTCGCGCCGTAAAGTATGAGGGGGAGGTCGCCATTCAGGTCGCCTTCGGGGTGCTGGGTCAGGTTGCGGGCCAGGAACTGTTCTCGACACCGGAGGTGACGGAAAGCCTGGCGGAACTGGAACGATACGTCGATACCGACAAGCTGGAAGCGACGTTTTCCCCCCAGTGAGCCCCGTCCCGAAGCCACCCCGTCGCGGTGGCGGGGTGGTTTTGCCCGTTGAACTTAGGCTGCGTAAAACCGGCTTTAACCGGTTGATTCTTGAAAAGCCCTTCGCCGCCCCCCATAGCTATAGAACACCAGGGCAGCACAGGAACGGCAATGAACGCAGCAAAGAGGGACGAGCGACTGCAGCAGGGGGTACTGGCCACTGGCCTGTTCCTGCTCCTGCTTTGGGTGATCAAGGCGGTTGAGTGGCTCAGCGGTGCGGACCTGTCCGTGCTCGGAGTCCGCCCCGGCGAACTGAGCGGCTTGTGGGGTGTGCTGTTTGCCCCGCTGATCCACGGGTCTGTCTCACACCTTGCGGCCAACAGTGTCGGGGTGCTGGTGTTGGGCTCCGCGTTGCTTTACGGCTACCCCAACAGCCGCTGGAAAGTGATCGCTCTGGTGTGGCTGGGTTCCGGCCTCGGTGTCTGGCTGTTTGGTCGCCCCAGCACACACTTTGGTGCCAGTGGGCTGACCCACGGTCTGTTCTTCTTTCTGTTTCTGGTCAGCCTGCTGCGGCGGGACAAACGCTCCATCGCGCTGATGATGATCGCCTTCTTCCTGTTCGGCGGGATGATCTACTCGGTGTTCCCCCGCGAGCCCGGCATCTCCTACGAATCCCACCTCTGCGGCGCCATTGCCGGTGTGGTGGCGGCCCTGCTGTGGTGGCGGCAGGATCCCAGGCCGGCGGTAAAACGCTATGAGTGGGAGGACGAGGCGAACGTCGCCACGGACGACGAGGATGTGATCGGCGATCTCTGGCAGCAGCCGCCCCCGGAGGGACACAATCGGGAGGAGCGCTGAACCGTTAAGGTGGCATTTTCAGACACGGCCGCCTGACCCCAGTCGTCACTTGTCTGACACAAAGGGTTGCCAGTATGTTGCCGAAATCACTCCGGACAGCAAGGGAATCCAGCATGCAGCAGGGACTGACACGGCGACACTTTCTAAAAATTTCCGCTTTGGGGGCAGGCAGCGCAGTGTTGTCCGTCGGCCTTTCGGGCTGCGGCGACAGCGCCAACGCCACCGCCGGGATTGCGGCCAGTTTCAATCACGGGGTGGCCAGCGGCGACCCAACCCCCAACGCGCTGATCCTCTGGACCCGGGTCACGCCGGAACAGGACGGTGAGATCACCGTCAGTTGGGAGGTGGCGACGGATCCCGGGTTCACCCAACTGGTCACCACCGGCAGCACCGTCACCGACAGCACCCGGGACTATACCGTGAAGGTGGACGCGGCGGGCCTGGAGTCGGGCCAGTCTTACTACTATCGCTTCCGGACCGGTGACGAGATCTCCGCCACCGGCCACGGCAAAACCCTGCCGGTCGGCGCGGTGGCGTCGGTTCGCCTCGGTGTGGTCAGCTGCGCCAACTACCCCGCGGGGCACTTCCACGCCTACCGTGGCATCGCCGATGAGGCGTTGGATGCGGTGCTGCATCTGGGCGATTACCTCTACGAGTATGGCCAGGGCGGTTACGCCACCGAAGACGCCGCGGCATTGGGCCGCGAGGTGCTGCCCGCCCATGAACTGCTCAGCCTCAGCGACTACCGGACCCGCTACGCGCAGTATCGCACCGACGGGGATCTCCAGGCTGCGCACGCCGCCCACGCCTTTATCGCCGTCTGGGATGACCACGAGATCGCCAATGACGCCTGGCGCGACGGGGCGGAGAACCACAACGAGGGTGAAGGCGACTATGACGCCCGTCAGCTGGCGGCGTTGCAGGCGTACTTTGAGTGGCTGCCGATCCGCCCGCCGGGGGACGATCCCGTATCGGACACCATCTATCGCAGTTTCCGCTTTGGTGAGCTGGTGGGGCTTCACATGCTGGATACCCGGGTGATCGGCCGGGATAAACAGCTGGATTACAGCCTCTACCTCGACCCGGCCACCGGCGCGTTTGACGCCGAGCGCTTTGTTGCCGAGGTGAGCGATCCGAACCGCACCCTGCTGGGGGCGGAGCAGCTGACGTGGTTGCAGGGCACCTTGCTGAGCGATACCGCCACTTGGCAGGTGCTGGGCCAGCAGGTCCTGATGGGACGAATGGTGCTGCCCGCTGCCATTGCGACCCAGCAGATGAGCATTCAGCAGTTTGCCGATCTCGCCTACGTCGCGCAGCTGGCGCAGCGGGCGCAGGCCGGAGACACGCTGAGCCAGGAGGAGCAGGCCTACCTGATGGCCAACGTTCACCGTCTGACGCCGGAGGTGATTGCGGCGCTTCAGTTGCCCAGCATCCCCTACAATCTGGACGCCTGGGACGGCTACGCCTATGAGCGGGAAGTGGTGCTGGGCACCGCTCTGGAGGCGAACGCCAATCTGGTGGTGCTGGCCGGAGACACCCACAACGCCTGGGCCAATAACCTGGCGGATGGCACCGGGCGTCCGGTTGGTGTGGAGTTTGCGACCGCCTCAGTGAGTTCACCGGGATTGGAGGAGTACCTGGGGATCGCGCCGGAGGAGGTGGAAGCCACGGAAGCGGGCATTGTTTCTCTGGTGTCCGGGTTGGAATACCTCAATGCCGCCGACCGGGGCTACATGACCGTCACCTTCACCGCAGAGCGCGCCGAGGCCCACTGGCAATTTGTCGAGGACATCAAGTCCCCGGACTACGCGCTGGCACCAACGCGCGAGCGACGTTTCAGCGTAACGGCGGGCAGCAAAAGTCTCGACGCGGCGTCCTGAAGGCAAAAGAAAACCCGGGCGAAACGCCCGGGTTGATCCGTTGTTTGCAGGGAACGGATGCCGCCGCCAGGATTAGGGGATAAGGCGGCGGTGTCACCAGACAATACTCTGATTCAAACGCATCCGACAGTGCATTGATCACAGAATCCCATTTTTTGCAGTGCCACTCTCATGTTCCAGTGCGCTGAGGGCGTCCTCCAGCGAGGGGAAGAACTTCAGCACACCGTCAATCGGTTGCACCTTGGCTTTCGCCAGCGTTTTCAGGGGCTGGAACTGCAGGTCACTGATCAGCAGGCGGCTGCCGTTCTCCTGGCAACGCTGGATAAGTTTGGTCAGTGCTGAGAGGCCGCCGGCATCAAGCAGGGTGACCCCATCCATCTGCAGCACCAGCGTATGGGCGTCGCGACTGAGCAGACTTATTTCACCAAACACGTTGTCCGCTGCCGCAAAGAACAGCGGGCCTTCCACCCGCAGTACGGCGGTGCCTTCCGGCAGGGCATGGGCCACGTAACGCTTGTCCTGACTGATTTCCCGAACCCGGGTCATCTCCGCCACCTCTTTCATAAACAGCAGCGCCGCCAGGGCGATCCCCACGCTGATGGCGATCACCATGTCGAACACCACGGTCAGCAGGAAGCAGATCAGGAACACCAGAATGTCGCTGCTGGGGGCGGTTTTCAGCAGATGAACCGCCTTGGGGGCTTCACTCATGTTCCACGCCACCATCAGCAGCAGGGCGGCCATGGCAGCCATCGGGATGTACGCCAGCACGCCGGTCAGTGCCACCAGCGCCAGCAGCACCACGACTGCGTGAACCATGGCGGACACCGGGCTTTGTCCCCCCGCCTTAACGTTGGCGGCGGAGCGGGCGATGGCGGCGGTGGCGGGGATGCCGCCAAAGAAGGGGGCAACGATGTTGCCGATGCCCTGGCCCAGCAGTTCACTGTTGGCGCTGTGGCGGGTGTTGGTCATCCCGTCCAGCACCACCGCGCAGAGCAGCGACTCGATCGCGCCCAGCATGGCGATGGCAAAGGCCGAGGGCAGCAGCGCCTGCACCAGCGACCAGCTGATGGTCAGGGTGTCACCGTCGGGGCCCGGTTGCAGCCAGGGCAGGGCAAATTCCGGCAACACCGGTGGAATGCCAAAGCCGGTGGTGCCATCCGGCAGGGTGTAGCTGAACCGGCTGCCGATGGTGTCCACCTCAAAGCCGTGCTGGTTGAGATAGAGGCCAATCAGGCTGCCGATGATCACCGCCGGCAAGTGGGCCGGCACCGGCAGGCGCAGGCGGGGCCAGATCAGCATGATGCCCAGGGTCACCGCTGCCACCAGCAGGCTGGGCCAGTGGGTTGAGGGCGCTGCGGCCACCAGCGTGGCGACTTTGTCCCAGTAGTGCTCCGGCATGGTGGCGATGTCGAGGCCAAAGAAATCCTTCAGCTGCAGGGTGGCGATCACCACACCGATACCGGCAGTAAAGCCGAGGGTGATCGACTCCGGGATGTACTGGATCAACCGGCCCAGGCGCAGCAGCGCCATGATCACCAGGATCACACCGGACAAGACGGTGGCCAGCAGCAGGCCCGCCAGCCCGAACTCCTGAGCGATGGGAAAGAGCAGCACCACGAAGGCGGCCGTCGGGCCGGAGATGCTGAAACGAGAGCCGCCGGTCAGGGCGATCAGGAAGCCCGCAATGATGGCGGTGTACAACCCGTACTGGGGCGGAACGCCACTGGCGATCGCCAGGGCCATGGCCAGGGGAATGGCAATGATGCCGACCGTAATACCGGCCAGAAGGTCCTGGCCAAAGCGCCGCCCGTTATAGGGATCGGCGAAGCAAGCCTGAGACAGCGCGTGGCCAATCTTCAGGGAAAACAGATGAGCTCTATGTGGCACGTTGATAACCCGCAAAGAAAAAGGAGGGTTGGGAAGAGGCGCTTATAGTAGTGCGCAAAACGGATTGCCAGTGGGAGGTGGCTCACAAAACCGGGGGAGGGTGCTTTTCTTCGCGGGTGAGGTGTGATTGCCGCCGATGTCGCAAAAGGCAAAATCGGCGGCAGATCACAGCCGCGTGCGGGGGTGCAGCGGTCAGCCGGTGCGGGTTTTCGCCAGTCGTCGGCTGAGCGCCGGCTGACTCAGTCCCAGCAGGGCCGCTGCGGCGCTTTGGTTACCGGCGGTGCGGCTCATCGCCTCCTCGATCAGCATGTCGCTCATCTGGGCCAGGGTGGGCAGTTCGGCCGGAAACACCAGGTGGTCCGGCACCGCGACGGGGACGGCGCTGCTCACCAGCTGGCTGAACGGGTCGAGGCAGAGGGTGGGGCCGGTACTGCGGCTGACGGCGTCGTAGGCCAGGGCTTCCAGTTCGCGCACGTTGCCGGGGAAGGGGTAGGCCTTAAGCAGGGGGAACACCGCTTCGTCGATCTGCAGCGGCGCCTTGCCCAGCTCCTCACACGCCAGGTTGACGTAGTGGCTGAGCAGCAGAGGCAGATCGGCCGGGCGGTCGCGCAGGGCCGGAACCCGGATCTGGTGTGCCCTCAGGCGGTAGTAGAGGTCGTCCTTGAGGCGGCCCTGCTCGAACAGGTCCGACAGCGGCTCGTTGGCGGCACAGAGGATGCGACACTGGCTTTGCAGGCTGCGATCGGAGCCCAGCGGGAAGTACTCACCGGTTTGCACCAGGGTGACCAGTTTGCTCTGGATCTCCGGCGTCATTTCGTCAATGCCGTCGAGAAACAGCACGCCGTTGCCGGCGCTGCGCACCAGCCCCGCCCGGTGGCTGTCTGCCCCGGCAAACGCGCCCTTGATGTGGCCAAACAGGGTGTCGTCGATCGCCGCCGGGTCGAGGCTGGCGAGGTTAATGGAGACGAAGGGTTCGTCGGGGCAACTGGTCTGGTGTATCGCCTTGGCGATCAGGCATTTGCCGGTGCCCGATTCGCCACAGATCGCCATCGGCTGGCGACTGACGGACAGGGCTTCGATGTAGCGGAAGATGTCCAGCATCGACTCGCTGCAGGTCAGGATCTCGGAGAACGCCTGTGGCGTCTTCAGTAACTTGTCGAGAAAGCGGCTGCTCAGGTTGAGGTACGCCTGCTCCAGGTTGGCGATCTCCAGCGCCCGTTTGACGCTGGCCGCCATGGCAGCGACCTCGCCGGTTTTGACGAAGAAGTCGTAGGCGCCTTTGCGCATGCACCGTACGGCAGTGTCCACCTCGTTGACGCCGGTGACGATGATGACCCGGATCTGCGGATGGTGACGACGGATCTGCTCCAACAGCATCTCGCCGCTGATGTAGGGCATGGTCAGGTCCAGCAGCACCAGAGAGAAGGGGCTCTGGCCGAGACGGTCCATCACCTTGCGACTGTCCAGGCAGGTCTCCAGCATGGCGTCGGGGACCAGCCGGTTGAGGGTCATGGTCATGCTGCGCAGCCAACTGGCTTCGTCGTCGACGATCAGGATCGATTTGGTGTGGCTCATGCCAGGGCCTCCGGGGCAAACAGAATGCGGATCCGGGTGCCCTGACCCGGTACGGAATCGATGTTCATCTGAGCGTTGTGCTCGGCCAGGATGCGGGCGCACACCGCCATACCGAGGCCGGTGCCACCCTCGGCGCGTCGGGTGGTGAAGAAGGGCTCGGTGATCCGCTCGCGGATCTCGGGACTCATGCCGTGGCCATTGTCTTCCACGTCGATAAAGGGCTGGCTGCCAATCAGGCCGGTGCGGACACAGAGCTGGCCGTGTTCCGCCGGCAGCGCATGGCAGGCGTTCTGCAACAGGTTGATCAGCACCTGCTCCATCGCCTGTTGCTGGGCCTGAATGGTGGGCAGGGCGTCGTACAACTCGGTGCGCAGTTCAAACGCCTTGTGCTGGTTGGTGGTCAGACGCAGGGCCGTTTCCACCACGTCGTTGAGGCACACCTCCTGAGTCACGTGGTCGTGATCCGGCTGGGCGTATCGCTTCAGGTCGCTGACGATGGTGCTGATCCGTCGGGCGCTGTCCTGAATGCTCTCCTGGCAGTGGTGCAACTCGGACAGGCCCCGTTGCGGTGACAGTCCGGCGATCTGCCAGAACGGGTCTTCCTGCTCGTAGGCTTCGCAGGCCTGGGCGAGGTCGGGCAGGGCATCGGCCAGCAGGGCCACCTGCTGCAGGATCAGTCCGGTGGGGTTGTTGATCTCGTGGGCCACACCGGCGGAGAGCTCACCGAGACTGGCCAGTCGGCTGGCCTTCTCGTTCTCCTGGCGCAAGCGAACCTGCTCGGTAATGTCCAGACCCATGACCACCACCTGTCGCTGCATCAGGGGCTGGAAGCGGATCTCCCAGAAGCGTCCCTGGTCATCCTGGTAGTGATCCACCGATGGCTCGCCGTGTTTCATCACCTCAAGAATGCCGGCGTCCAGATCCAGCGGGCCGCGGGCGTTGGTGAGCTGGTGTTTGACCGAGAGAAACGCTTTAGCCTTGTCGTTGCCCCAGAGGCGATTGCGCTGTCCGTCGTACAGGCCGATGCCATGAGGCAGGCCATCCAGCACCGACTGAAACTGGCGGGACAGGAGGGCGTAGCCATTCTCCGCCTTGCGCCGCTGCACCAGCTCTTTGCGCAGTTCGCTGTCCCGCGCCTTCAGGCCCCGGCTCATTCGCCAGGTCACCACCATCCCCAGCAGCGAGATGATGGCCACGGCATAGGCGGCCACGGCGTAACGATCCTGGGTGGCCTCCAGGTCCACCTTTTCGCGGCCGACCCCCAGCCACTGGTTCAGCAGGCGGTCATACTCGCCGCTGATCTTCATCTGCCGCAGCTGCAGGTTGATCTCGTCAATCAGCGCCTCGTTGCCCTCGTAACTGATGAAGTTGAAGGAGCCGTAGATCAAAGGGTCGGAGGCAGAGTGCACCCGGTCATACTTGGGTTGCAGGCGGCGCGCCACGTATTGTTCGGCGATCACCAGATCTACCAGCCCCGCCTGCAGCCGGCGAAACCCGGTTTCGTACAGGTCCACCGGCACGATCTCAAACGGCCAGTCCTTGTCCCGCAGGAAAACATCGACAAAGGAACCGGTTTTTACCGCAATGCGCATGCCGGCAAGCTGGGACCAATCGGTGATGTAGGGCTGGGAGGGGAGCGAGTAGGCTTTGGCGAACGTGGTAAAGATGGGGTCGGATTGGGGCAGGTTGCGTCGGCGGTCCACCGGGCTGACTGCCACCACCAGATCGATCTCCTGACGCTCCAGCTTATCCAGCAGGGTCTGAAAGGTGTGGCGGCGGATCTGCAGATCCTGACCCAGCCGACGGGCCAGGCGGTGGCTCAGGTCAACATGCAGGCCGGTATCAATGCCGTTCTGGCGCCACTCAAACGGGGGCGTATGGGAGTGCACACCGAGCACGATGGGCTCCGCATGGGCCAGGGCCGGCAACAGGGCCAGACAGAAAAACAGAAGACGGTTCATGGGGCACATCATACTGATCGGGCAGGGAAGGGGATGTTGCCCGGATCGCAAAAAGCCCGACTCAGCCGGGGCTGAGTCGGGCGCGCGCTAGCTAACCGAAGTTAGAATTTGAAGTGCATGCCGACGGTCACCAGGTTGTCGGTGTCGTCGTACAGGGTGGCAGCGGCGGTTTTCACTTCCGCATCAAACACACTGTAGTGGGCAAACAGTTTGGTTTGCTTGGACAGGGCGTAATCGGCACCCACGGCGTAGTTGGTCACCTTGGTGCTGTCCACGGTGGTCTTGTCCAGACCGTCCAGGCTGCCCATCACTTTGCCGATGTAGCCACCGTTGCCGGAATCGTCCTGGCCATAGCGGGCTTTCAGGCTCAGCTTGTCGGTCAGGCCGTAAGCCAGGTCAACGATGAAGCCGTTGCCGTCCAGGTTGTCGAACTGGGTGTCCTGGGTGTTCTGGTAAACGGCACCCATTTTGAATTTGCCCAGCTTGTACTGACCGGTGGCGCGGATCGCTTCGTCACCGCCGATACCGGCGTTGTACGCCACAGCAAAGAAGTAGGGCTGGCTCTTCATCATCTTGTCGCCGTAGCTCAGAGTGACGGAGTAGGGGTCAGCATCCTTCGGCTCGTTGCCTTTGCCGTAGTAGTCATCTTCCAGCAGGTAGGAACCGATGAACTGGAAGCCGGCCATGTTGGGGCTGAAGTACATCACCTGGTCGCCGTGACGGTTGTTACCGGCCAGCAGGCGGTTCATGTCG
>CAZWED010000044.1:0-15091 GCA_964632645.1 uncultured Ferrimonas sp.
CCGCTGGGGTGTGGCGGCCGGCCTGCCGGTTCTGGTGCTGCTGACCAAGGCGGACAAGCTGAAGCAGGCAGAGAAAAACAAAACTCTGCGCCAGGTGAAGGAGACCCTGTCGGAACTGGAAGGTGAGGTGGTGGTTCAGCTGTTCTCCTCGCTCAAGGGCACCGGGCGGGAGCCGGCACTGAAGGTGTTGAACGAGTGGCTGCACCGGGATGAGATGGCCGGGCAGATTGGCGAGGCCGAATAAGAAAAAAGCCGGCGACCAAGAAGTGGCGCCGGCGAAGTAAAAGCTTTTATGGGGAGAAGCTTTTCAACGATAACAAGACTAAACCGACACTTGGGAAGGCCTAGTGGTGACAATGTAACCTACTCAAATGCCGATTTAAAGTATTTACTCTAGAAAGTTCGCGCCGATCCCCAAATTCAGGCACAAAAAAACCCCGGCAACAGCGTTGCCGGGGTGCCAAATTTTGGCGATCACCAAAAGGTGATCATAAATAGGTCTGAAAGATAGAACATCTTACCTCTGTACCCTACCCGAATAGCATACCGAAAGCGTGGGACAGGTCAAAGCCCTGCCGCACGTGAATGCTATTTTTTGTGATGGATTTCACAGGGCGCAATCGGTTTTGCGCCCTGTGTGGGCGGCTTAGTGCGCCTGGTCCCAGTTGTCGCCCAATCCACCTTCGGCCAGCAGGGGCACATCCAGCTCGGCGGCCTGGCTCATCAGGTCGCACAGGGCGATCTTGTGCTGCTCGGCGACGCTTTCGCGCACTTCAAACACCAGTTCATCGTGCACCTGCATGATGAGGTGGATCTCCCCTTCCGCCTGCTTGGCCAGGTAGTCCGCCACCAGCAGCATCGCTTTTTTGATGATGTCGGCTGCGGTGCCCTGCATCGGAGCGTTGATCGCGGTGCGCTCCGCGGCCTGCTGACGCATCTTGTTGCGGGCGTTGATCTCCGGCAGATGCAGGCGGCGGCCGTAGAGGGTCTCCACGTACTCCTTCTCATGCGCCTGGGCGCGGGTGCGGTCCATGTAGTCCAGCACGCCGGGATAACGATGGAAGTAACGGTCGATGTAGTCCTGGGCTTCCGCCCGGCCGATGTCCAGCTGTTTGGCCAGGCCGAACGCGGACATGCCGTAGATCAGCCCGAAGTTGACCGCCTTGGCCCGACGGCGCTGTTCGCTGGTGACCTGATCAAAGGGCACGCCAAACACCTCGGAGGCGGTGGCCTTGTGGATGTCCTTGCCCTGGGCAAAGGCGTCCAGCAGGCCCTTGTCCTGGGACAGGTGGGCCATGATGCGCAGTTCGATCTGGGAGTAGTCGATCGCCAGCAGTTTGTAGCCCTTGGGAGCGATAAACGCCTGACGAATACGGCGGCCTTCGGCAGTCCGGATCGGGATGTTCTGCAGGTTCGGATCGGAACTGGAGAGTCGCCCGGTGGCGGTCACGGCCTGGTGGTAGCTGGTGTGAACCCGACCCGAGGGCTTGACCAGTTGAGGCAGCTTATCGGTGTAGGTGTTCTTGAGCTTGGCCAGGCTGCGGTGCTCGAGAATGATCTTGGGCAGCGGGTAATCCAGCGCCAGCTCCTGCAGCACCTCTTCCGCCGTGGACGGCGCGCCTTTGGGGGTTTTCTTCAGGACCGGATAGCCCAGCTTGTCGAAGAAAATGCTCTGCAGCTGCTTGGTGGAGCCGAGGTTGAACACCTCGCCGGCAATCTCGTGAGCCTGTTGCTCCAGGCTGTCGAGGGTGGCCGCGATCTCGCTGCTCTGCTGGTGCAGCAGATCGGCGTCGATCAGCACGCCATGACGCTCCATGGCTGACATGATCGGCACCAGCGGCAGTTCCAGCTCCTGGAATACCCGGGCCGGGCCTTCCAGTTCCTGCAGGCGGGGCCACAGGTGCTCGTGCAGTCGCAGGGTGATGTCCGCGTCTTCGGCGGCGTAGGGGGCGGCTTGCTCCAGCGGGATCTGGTTAAAGGTCTTTTGCTTGCTGCCCTTGCCGGCGATCTCTTCAAAATGGATGGTCTTATGGCCCAGGTACTTCAGTGCCATGTCGTCCATATTGTGTCGACCCGCGGTGGAGTTGAAGCAGTAGGACTCCAGCATGGTATCGAAGGCGATGCCGTTGAGCGCGATGCCGTACTTGGCCAGAACCGACATGTCGTACTTGAGGTTCTGCCCCACTTTGCACGGCTTGGAATCTTCCAGCAGCGGCTTGAGCTTGGCCAGCACCTGATCACGGTCCAGTTGCACCGGAGCCCCGTCGTAATCGTGGGCGACCGGCACGTAGGCGCCCTTGCCCGCTTCCAGCGCAAAGGAGAGGCCCACCAGTTCGGCTTCCATGTAATCCAGGCTGGTGGTTTCGGTGTCGATGGCAAACAGGTCGGCGGACTGCAGTCGGGCGATCCAGTCGTCCAGCTGGGCTTCGGTCAGGATCAGTTCGTGCTCGGTGCCGCTCTGGGCCAGGGGAGCCGCACTGTGGTCACTGCCGCCCGTCGCGTTACCGGGCACGACGGCGCCCCCTTCCAGCACCTCGTTCAGCCAGCGGCGGAATTCCAGTTCGCCATACAGCTTGGCCAGGGCATCGCGATCCGCTTCGCCGATCATCAGGTCTTCCGGCTTCTCGTCCAGCTCGACGTCGGTCTTGATGGTGGCCAGTTGGTAGGAGAGGAACGCCGCGTCTTTGTGCTCGGCCAGCTTCTTGGGCATGGTTTTGGCACCACGGAACCCCAGGGCGGCCACCGCGTCCACATCCTGATAGATGGTCTCCAGGCTGCCGAGCCCCTGCAGCATCGCCAGGGCGGTTTTCTCCCCGACACCAGGCAGGCCGGGAATGTTGTCCACTTTGTCGCCCATCATCGCCAGCAGGTCGATGATCAGTTCCGGGCCCACGCCGAACTTGGCGTGTACGCCGGCCACGTCCAGGTGGGTATCGGTCATGGTGTTGATCAGGGTGATCTTGTCGGTCACCAACTGGGCCATGTCCTTATCGCCGGTGCTGATCACCACATCGTGGCCCGCTGCGGCGGCTTGCTGGGCCAGTGTGCCGATCACGTCGTCCGCTTCCACGCCGGGAATGCAGATCAGCGGCAGACCCAGGGCACGGATGATCGCGTGCAGGGGTTCGATCTGGCAACGCAGGTCGTCCGGCATCGGCGGGCGATGGGCTTTGTACTCGGCAAAGAGCTCGTCCCGGAAGGTTTTGCCTTTGGCATCAAACACCACCGCCATGTGGCTGGGCCCATACTGCTTCAGCAGGCTGCGCAGCATGTTAACCACGCCGTAGATCGCCCCGGTGGGCTCCCCTTTGGAGTTGGTCAGATGCGGCGGCGCGTGGTAAGCGCGGTACAGGTAGGAGGATCCGTCAACCAGGATCAGCGGGGCTTGAGCAGAAAGGGACATAGAAGCCAGTTTCATCAGTGGATATGAGGCGATTAGGATGCCATGTTATCCGACCCTTATGCCAGTGGATCGGGCAGGGGAAATCCCAGCGATCAAGCTGTGGATAACTTTGTGAACAGTGGTTGTGGACAATAGGATCGGGATCCGTGATCCGGATCGCGGTATTTCCTGTAGGCCCAGTTTTTATGCGGGATCGCGGGGATCGCCGCTAGACTTCTTGACGCGATCTGACCGAACACAGCAATGTGGATATTGACATTGGCAGTGGACTGATATCGGCAGGGAAGGGGGGAAACAACGACAGGTTCCTTCCTGAGGTCGAGGGATAACTTAGCATACTATTTAACCAGGTCCACCCCGGCGTAACGATTTTGTTAAAACCCTTCGTCATAAAGAGGACCAATACTGGTCAACTAACGGAATAAAAAGGAGTCTTTCCATGAAACCCATCGCAGTGATCCTCAGCGGTGCCGGCGTGTTCGACGGCAGCGAAATCCACGAGGCTGTGCTGACCCTGCTCGCCCTCTCCCGGGCCGGGGTGGAGTACCAGTGCTTCGCGCCCGATCGTGATCAGCGGCACGTGGTGAATCACCTCACCGGAGAGGTGGTCGAGGGAGCGCGTCGCAACATCCTGGTGGAGGCGGCCCGCATTGCCCGGGGCAAGATCCTGCCTCTGTCGGCGCTGAACGCGGACGAGCACGCGGCGGTGATCCTGCCCGGCGGGTTTGGCGCCGCCAAGAATCTGTGTGACTTTGCGGTGGCGGGCGCCAATTGCCAGGTGGAAGAGGACGTGCTGGCGGCGTGCCGGTCGTTCATTGCTGCCGGCAAACCGGCGGGCTTTTTGTGCATTGCCCCCATCATGCTGCCGCTGATTTACGGTGAGGGGGTGCAGGGCACCATCGGAACCGATCCTGACACGGCGGAGGTGTTTGAGCAGTTGGGCGGGGATCACCAGCCATGTCCGGTTGAGGGCATCGTGGTGGATGAGGCGCACAAGGTGGTGTCGACACCGGCCTACATGCTGGCGGACAACATCGCTGAAGCGGCAGAAGGGATCGACAAGCTGGTGCGCAAAGTCCTGTCGCTGTGCGACCAGTAAAAAAAACAGGCCAGTGTGAGCACTGGCCTGTGAATGTGTGAGCAATGTGCGTCGTGGTGAGTGTGAGCGGCTCACCGGATTGGAACGCAAGTAAACGATAATCAATATCATTTACTTTGGCAAGGATGTCGGCTCACTTTTTCAGATTTTTGAGCAGATGGATGCGGTGGTCCGCCACCGTTTCCCCTTTCGCCTCAAAATGCTCGATCTGGTAGCCGTGGCGCAGCAGCATCGCCACCATGGTGGCGTAGCGGTTGCGGCTTTTGACCTTGAGGCTGTGATAGCCCTGCTCCGCCGCCCACGCTTCCTGTGCCTGCAGCATCTGCCGGGCCAGCCCCAGGGCGCGGAAATCCGGCAGGATCCCCCCCATCCAGGAGTAGAAAACGTCGGGGGCCAGCTGGTAGCCCACTTTGAAACCGGCGGGCTCACCCTCCACCTCGGCGATCTGGATCAGGTGCCGGGTGCCGGTCAGGCGCTGCCGGTACTCGTCCTCACCATAGGGTGCATTGAATTCCGGGATCTGTTGGCTGAGGGCCACCACTTCTTCGATGGTGCCCGGACGGATGGTCTGTTGAATCATGGGTTCAGTCCGAGTTCGTGGGCCAGCTGATCGAGATAGCCTTGCATCCAGGCCCAGCGCCGTTGTCCCTCGGCACGGCCCGCGTCGGTGCGCAGTTGGCCTGGCAGGTGCTGCAGCTTGATGAACAGGTGGTCAAGATTGTATTGGTTGTCGTCCCACTCCCGCGCCTCGCCCAGCGGGTCGGCATCGTGGTACAGCGCCCGGTTCCACTGGCCCCCCAGCATCAGGCAACGGGACAGACCGATGGCTCCCAGAGCATCGAGGCGATCCGCATCCTGCACAATCCTGGCTTCCAGAGTGACCGGTTCGATGCCCGCAGACCAGCTGTGCGACAGGATGGCGTGGTGGATACCTTGCAGATGCGTTTCGGGATAGCCGGCGGCCCCAAGCAGGGCCACCGCTTTATCGGCGCTCAGGCGTGAGGCCTGGCTGCGACGGGGGTCTCGCTTGTCCACCATCACCACATCATGCAGCCAGGCGGCGGGGAGGATCACGTCCAGGTTGGCGTTCGCCTCCTGACCCAGCCGTGTGGCTGTCGCCACAACCCGCTCGATGTGGGTCAGGTCGTGGGCACCGTCACTGCCAGCGGCGGCGGCCCACTCGCGGCAGCGCTGCTGCCAGTGTTGATCAAAGATGGATGGGTTTGTCATCAGGCCAGAGGGTGTTGTTGGGGACTCTGGCGCAGGATCCTATCGGTCAACAGCTTCAAAAGCACGCCGTAAGCCGGCAAAAACAGCATCAGACTGATCGCCAGCTTGAAGACGTAGTCGACCGTGGCGATCTCCACCCAGTGCTCGGCCATAAAGGGATCGGCGCTGGCGTAAAACGCGACGGAGAAAAACACCGCGGTGTCGACAAAGTTGCCGATCACGGTGGAGGCGGCGGGCGCCACAAACCAGGCCGCCTGCTCGCGCAGTCGGGCAAACACCTTGATGTCCATCAACTGGCCAAACAGGTAGGCCGCGAAGCTGGCCAGGGCGATGCGGGCCACAAAGGTGTTGAATTCACCCAGGCCGGCCAGCCCGACGTACTCACCGTTATGCCAGACCACCGACACCAGATAGGAGATCACCAGCGCCGGGAACATGGCGCCAAAGATGATGCGACGTGCGGCGGGGGCACCAAAGATGCGTACGGTCAGGTCCGTTGCGAGATAGACGAACGGGAAGGAGAACGCGCCCCAGGTGGTGTGATAGCCGAACAGTTGGAACGGCAGCTGCACCAGGAAGTTGCTGGAGGCGATGATCAGAATGTGAAAGCTGACCAGAATGGCCAGAGCGCGCTTCATCTGCGCGTCAGTAAGGGCAAGCATCAATGTCACCTTTTTGGTTAACGGGGTGAGGGAACCCGGACTTCATGGGGGCTGGCTGAGGCCAGCGAGGGGCGAAATTATAGGCAGGAGTGGCGCCAATGCAAGGCTTTATTGATCGATGTGGCAGCACATTGCTCAGGCAGTGGCATAATGTCGAACAAACCCGTGGAAACTGAGACAAGCCGATGAGTCACGATTGCTGTAGCCAACCCGGATTGATGTTACCCGCCGACGCTCTGGCCCGCATGCGCGAGCAGGTGGCCCCACTGGATGGAGAGGAGTGGGTGTCACTGGAAGACTGCCCCGGCCGGGTGCTGTCCCGGGACATCTCTGCGGCCATCGATCTGCCCCCATTCGACAACTCCGCCATGGACGGGTACGCCGTTCGGGCGGCAGAAGTGGCAGTCGGTGCCACCCTGACCGTGGCGGGCAAAGCGTTTGCCGGTAAGCCGTTTGAGGGCGTCTGCGGTGCGGGTGAGTGCGTGCGGATCATGACCGGCGCCGCCCTGCCGGATGGTCTGGACAGCATCGTGATGCAGGAAGTGGTGCAGGTGGAAGGTGATCAGGTGCGCTTTACCGAGTCGGTACGTCCGGGCCACTTTGTGCGCGGACGCGGCAGCGAATTAAGCGCCGGTACGCCGGTCTTGCCGGCGGGCACCCGGATCTCCGCCGCCGAGGTGGGGGTGCTGGCCACCGTGGGCGTCGCTCAGGTGCCGGTGCGTCCCCAGTTGACCGTGGCCCTGTTTTCCACCGGTGACGAACTGAAAGCGCCGGGCGCGCCACTGGCTCCCGGTGAGATCTACGACTCCAACCGTCATGCCCTGCGTACCATGCTCACCGCCATGGGCTGTGAAGTGCGCGATCTTGGCGTGATCCCGGATGATCTGGAGCAGGTGCGTGATGCCTTCCGTCGGGCGGATGCCGAGGCGGACGTGGTGATCACCTCCGGCGGCGTGTCCGTGGGGGAAGCGGACTTTATCAAGTTGGTGCTGGACGAGATGGGCCAGATCAGCTTCTGGAAGCTGGCGATCAAACCCGGCAAACCCTTTGCCTTCGGCCGTCTGCCGAACGCCTGGTTCTGCGGCCTGCCGGGTAATCCGGTTTCCTCCATGGTGACCTGCTACCAGCTGGTTCAGCCGCTGCTGGCGCATCTGGCGGGCGAACCGGCCCAGCCGGCGCTGACGCTGCAGGCACGACTGCAGGATAACCTCCGCAAGGCCCCGGGCCGTCAGGAGTATCAGCGTGGCATCCTGAGTCGCGATGAGGCGGGTCAACTGGTGGTGACCTCCACCGGCGCCCAGGGCTCCGACATGACCACCTCCATGAGTCGCGCCAACTGCTTCATTATCCTGCCCCGTGAGCAGGGCGACACCGAGGCGGGCAGCCTGGTGACCGTTGAGCCCTTTAACGCGGTGCTGGGAGGCCTGTAATGGACGACATCCTCTCCGATCAGGAGCTGCTGCGTTACAACCGGCAGATCGTGATCCGCGCCTTTGATATGGACGGTCAGGAGGCGCTCAAGCAGGCCAAAGTGCTGGTGTTGGGGGCGGGGGGCCTCGGTTGTGCCGCCGCCCAGTACCTGGTGACCGCTGGGGTCGGCGAGCTGACGCTGGTGGATTTCGACCATGTCGAACTGTCCAATCTGCAGCGTCAGGTGCTGCATCGGGACAGCCGCATCGGCATCAATAAGGCGCGCTCCGCCGCCGAGGAGCTGTCCGGCCTCAATCCGCACGTCACTCTGCATGTGGTGGACCGCTTGCTGGATGAGCCGGAACTGGCGGACGCCGTGGCGGCCCACGACATCGTGCTGGATTGCACCGATAACCTGATGACCCGCGAACAGCTCAATCGCTTCTGTTTCCAGGCGAAAGTCCCCCTGGTGTCGGCGGCCGCCATCCGTATGGAAGGGCTGGTCACTGTGTTTGATTACGCCGAGGACAAACCCTGCTACCAGTGTTTTGCCAGCCTGTTCGGGGATCAGCAGCTGTCCTGTGTGGAGAGCGGCATTCTGGCGCCGGTTGTCGGCATGGTGGGGTGCCTGCAGGCTACCGAGGCGGTGAAGCAGATCGCCCACATGGGGCGCACCCTTTCCGGTCGCATCCTGATGATCGACGCCATGACCATGGAGTTTCGTGAGATGGGGCTGCCCAAACGGCCGGGCTGTCCGGTCTGCGGCTGACCCACGACCACCAGACAACGCCAGCCTCCGGGCTGGCGTTGTGCGTTGTTAGCGGGTCACCACGTACAGGGCATGCAGCACACCGGGGATCCAGAAGAAAAGGCAGAGCAGGATGTTGATCACCAGGTCCTGGCCGATGCCGCGATGCAGGAACACCGCAACCGGGGGCAGCAAAATGGCCAGGATCACCAGGATCAGCTTGTTGATGTCCATGGCAAACGCTCCAGATGGCAGAGCTCCCAGTATAGCGTCTCAGCCCTGAGGCCAGTGGGGGTCTTCCGCCTGCCACTGTGACAGCAGAGCGTCCAACTCTTCACCCCAGTGAGCCCCCTGTCGGGGCGCCAGCCAGAACTGTTGCCACTCCCCCTGCCAGTCAAAGCCGAGGCTTAAGGCGTGCAGGTAGGTGCGATCCGCGTCCGTTCCGCCATACAGTGCGTCCCCGAGAATGGGGGCCCCCAGGCTTTTCAGGGCCACCCGGATTTGGTGTGTCCGACCGGAGCGGGGCCTCAGCAAAAAGGCACGGATACCGGGCCTCAGGCTGTGGCTGACGAACTGGGTCAGGGCCAGGTTCTCCCGCCCCTGAGTCAGTTTCCAGGCGCCGCGCCTGGCCTTGGCCATGCCGCCTTTGACGGTACCCTGCTTCTTTTTGGGTTTCTGGGCCGACAGCGCCAGGTAGCGCTTTTCCACCTGATGGGCGGTGAACTGCGCGGTGAGCGTGGCAGCCGCCGCCGGATGGCGGGCCAGCACCAGTAAGCCGGAGGTGGGGGTGTCGAGCCGGTGCACCGGATAGAGCGAGGCGCCAAGCCGGGCTTCCAGCTGGGCCACCAGCCCCGGTTGGCCATCCTGGCTGTGGAAGTGCACGCCGGCGGGTTTGTAGACCACCAGAAAGTCGGGATGGGTGTGTTCGATGCTGGGCGTCAGGGTGGACATGGCGGCTCGCGTTTAACGTGGAGCCGCCATTATAACCGCGCTCACCCCCGGGCGGGCAGATCCATGGTGACGCGCAAGCCGGGATGATTGGAGGCGATCCGCAGGGTGCCGCCGTGGGCGTGGCAGATCGCCTTCACCATGGCCAGCCCCAGACCCAGCCCGGGTTGCTGCCGGCTGGCGTCGCCCCGATAGAGGCGCTGGTCCAGTTTTTCCCGCTCGGCGGCACTGACGCCCGGACCGTTGTCGGCGACGGTGATGCCTTCCGGTCCGGCGCTGAGGGTGATGGTTGCGCCCGGGCCGGCGTACTTGATGGCGTTATCCACCAGGTTAAACAGCGCCTGGAACAACAGGTTCCGGTCGCCCTCCAGTGCCCACTCCAGAGGTGCGTCGATGACCAGCTGCTGGTCATGCAATTCCGCCGAGGGCTGCATCATCTCCACCACATCGTCCGCCAGAGCCGGCAGGTCGATGGGATGGCGCTCAATCTGCCGTTGTCCCTTTTCCAGTCGGGTCAGGGCCAGCATGGCTTCAAAGGTGGCGAGGATGGTGTCCAGCTGCTCCAGCTCGTGGCCGAGGGAGGGGTCCGTATTCAGCCGCTGTTCGAGACCGAGGCGCAGCCGGGTCAGGGGCGTACGAAGGTCGTGGGCGATGTTGTCGCTGATCCCCTGTACGGTGTCGAGGCTGGCGGTCAGGTTATTGAGCACCCGGTTAAAGTGGCGGGCGAGCTGGTCGAACTCGTCACCGTTGGGTCGAAACGGCAGCCGGGCGTCCAGTTGCCCCTGTTCCACCCGCTCCGCCAGCTGGTTGAACTGGCGAAGGCGCCGAAGCTGGCGACGGGCAAACAGGTAGCCCAGTGCCAGAGTGAGCAGCAGCGTGGCGCCAACGGCGACGGCGGCGGTTTGTACGAACTGCTCAATCAGGCGACTCAGCTGCTGGGTGGAAACGGCCACCATTACCGGCCCGTGTCGGGTGTCGGCAACACCGGAGGTGAACAGCAGGATCTGCTTCTGGCGGGGATCCAGTACCGGGATCACCGCGGTGCGGGGCAGGCGCGGCACATTGGGCGGCAGCAAACTGAATGGGCCACTCATCTTCTCCGGGCCCTGCCAGGCAAACAGCACCGTGCTCTCCTTCAGCTTGATCTCCAGCTGGTCGGCAAACTGCTGGGGGGTCAGCTGTTGCGCCAACTGCACCAGCTCGTGGGCTTCGTCGTTGAGCCGGCGATCAATCTCCCGCTGCTGGGCCCCCAGCAGCAGCTGGTAGAGCAGCACCATCGTCACCACCAGCATGGCGGCGGTGAGGATGGAGAGGCCCAGGGTCAGGCGCCAGACGGAGCTGCGGCTGGGCGAAGTGCGACCGACCATGCTCAGGCCGCCGGACCGATGCGGTAACCGGCGCCCCGGACGGTTTCAATGTGCACGCGGGCACCGCTCTCCTGCAGTTTCTTGCGCAGTCGGGCGATGTGCACATCAATGACGTTGGTGCCGGGGTCGAAATGGTAGTCCCACACCGACTCAAACAGCAGGGTGCGGGTCAGCAGCTGCCCCTGGTGCTCCAGCAGGAAACGCAGCAGCTGGAACTCTTTGGGCTGCAGCGCCATCGGACGGTCATCCACCTGGGCCTTGTGTGCCAGCAGGTCCAGATGCAGGTTGGCCAGCGTCAGCTGGCTGGGTCGGCTGTCGCTGCTGGGGCGTTCCATCAGGCGCTGGGCACGGATCAGCAGTTCGGCAAAGGAGAAGGGCTTGACCATGTAGTCATCCCCTCCGGCCCGCAGCCCCTTGATCCGCTCGTCCACGTCGCCCAGTGCCGACAGGATGATCACCGGGGTCTGGTTGCCGGTGGCGCGCAGCGCCGCCAACAGGGCCAGGCCCTCCAGTTTGGGCAGCATCCGGTCGAGCACGATCAGTCGGTAGGGTTCGGTGGTGGCCAGCAGCAGACCCTGCTGGCCATCTTCCGCGGTGTCGACAACATAACCCTGTTCGGTAAAGCCTTTGCTCAGGTACTGACGGTTGGTGGTGTCGTCTTCGATGATCAGGATCTTCATATCAGTCCCATTGCAGGATCGGCAGCGGTTCACCGGTGGCCAGATCCACCGCCAGTTTGCGTTTTCCTTGCTCGGTCAGCAGTTCCACTTCGAGGTAACTGATGCCAATGTTGTGCTCCAGCTGGGCTTCCAGCAGGAAGCCGCTCTGCTGGCCGATGGCGCGCTCAACCAGCTCGGAGACACGGTAGTTTTGCTCTTCCAGGGCCGCCAGCGCTTCCAGGTCCGACTCGTCATCGATGTCGCCGGGCTCCTGCTCCTGTTCCAGCACCCGCCCCTGGTCGTCCAGCACCAGCTCCAGGAAGTGGTTGTCATCGCTCCGGCCGAGGCTGACCTCGTAGGTCAGCACGCCGTTGTCCACCTCCAGCTCGAACTCCACAATGCGCCCCGCTTTCTGGTAGCGCTGTTCGACCTGCTTGAGGATCTGCAGCGGCGTCGGGCCGTCATGGTTCACCAGCTGTTCGTACAGCCGTGAAGCCGCTTGAGCTGGCAGGGTGGTTGCCAGGATTAAGGGTAGCCAAGTCAGGTATTTCATTGTGGTGTCGTTGTCGTATTTTGGCCCTGTCGCTGCACTCTACCACAGGGCCGAACGTTTCAAAGGGATCACTCTTCCAGACGGCAACGGCTGACCCGGTGGCCATCCATGCTGAGCTGGCACTCAAGCTGTACCCATTGGTTGTTGTAGGGAAGCAGGCTTTCATCACTGCCCTGATAACCCCAAAGGGCGTTGTTGTGAACCCGGCCGGTCAGCTCCACCTCGTCATCGCGGTTTTCGCCGTCCACTTCGGTCACCTGGAAGCGGCCCTGATGGTGGAACCCTTCAACCTTGACCCAGCGGCCATCCAGGGTGGTGGTGTTCAGCCACCAGTCATCGAACTTGCTGTTGCTGTCCAGCTGCAGTTCTATGCCATTCACCGTCAGCACCCCGTCCTGGTATCGGGCCAGGCCCTCCACCTCGAACGGCTGGATGGCGTTGCCGGTGGCCGGGGCCGGCGTGGCGGCGTGAGCCTGGCCAAAAGCGAGGGCCAGAGCGATGGCGAGCGCTGAGCTGGCGCGGATAACAATGCGGGACACGGCGTTCCTCCTCTTGTCTCTGGAACAGGGCCCGGGGGTGCCCCCCGGGCCGGTGAGTCATTCAGGATCAGCGATCCAGCTGACAGGCACTGAGGGTGCCGGCGGCGACGTCGAACTGGCACTCCAGGTCAACCCACTGACCGGCGTAGTTGTCCAGGCTGTTGTCGCTGGCCTGGTAACCCCACAGGGCCACCGGACTGGCGCTGACCGGGCCTTCCAGGTCAATGGTCAGTTCCGGCACGTCGCTCTCCACTTCCATCACCAGGAACTGCTCGCCCTGAAGATAACCCTCCAGCTGGACAAAGGCGCCGTCCAGGGTGGTGTCATTCAGGCCGTCCTCGAACTGGGTGGTCGGAGTCAGGACCAGCTCGATGCCGTTGATGGTCAGGGTACCGTTGTCCATCTTGGCGTAACCTTCGACCTGGAAAGCGTTCAGACCGGTGTGGTCATCGCCGTCCTGATCCAGATCCTCAATGTCGATCTCGGTCGCACGGATGCGGTTGTGGGCCACCTGCCAGAGGCCATCCACTTCCACCAGTTGACCAACGGCCAGCTGGAGGCGGTTTTCGCCGTCGTCGAAGCGGGTCTGGTCATCCACCGCAACCTGCCACTGTTGGTTCAGGGTCATCAGGCTCTGGTCATCGTTGATCCAGGTGATGGTGCCTTCCAGTTCAACGCTGTCGTCTTCGTCCAGACCCGGAGCTTCCTCCAGCTCCACTTCGCTGGCGGTCAGGGACAGCTGGTTCAGGGTGCCCTCAACCTCAACCCAGGCGCCGTTGCTCAGGCGATCTTCCACGTAAGCGTTGCTGTAGTTCACGGTCAGTTGACCCAGGTTGAACTGCTTGGCGTTGGCGTCCAGGTTGGTCATCTGGCCTTCGACTTCCACCACGCCGGCGTCGGGAGTGGCTTCAATCAGGCTGGCCTGAATGCCATCGGCCTGGTAACGACCGCTGACGGCAACGTAGTCCCCAACCTTGAACTGGCTGGCCTGTTGGCTCATCACGGTTTGTCCGGCAACCACCAGGGCGGTTTCGGTGACGTCGGATACCGGGCCCTTGAGCAGGGTGTCGTAATCCACGTCGATCGCTTCAAAGCCGTTGGTATCGATGTCCAGCACCATGCCCGGCTTCAGGTCGGCCAGCGTGGCGCGCTGATCATCGATCTCCACCTGAACATTCTGGGCGGTCGGGATCTTGGCGCCGTTCACATACAGGTCGGTGCCATCAATCTTCTGCAGTGCACCCTGAATGGCGCTGGGCAGAGTGGCTTGTGGCGGCAGCGGGTTGCTGCTGTCGTTGGAGCTGGAACCGCAAGCGGCCAGAGTGGTGGCCATCAGAGCGGGGATGATCAGTTTTTGCATAGGATTCTCTACATCGTCAGTAATGAAACTGCCGCAAATATAGAGTCTTGCATCTGTCGCCAAGGTGAAGGGTGGATTAACGATTGTTCATTTTGATTCGGGGCATAAAAAAGGCCCGCGTTGGCGGGCCATTTTGTTTTGCTGGCGCGATCAGCGCTGCCACTGCTCGGCGGCTTGCTGGTCGGCGTCCTTGGCGTCGACCCAGACGGTGCCTTCGTTGCTGGTCTCTTTTTTCCAGAACGGGGCGCGGGTCTTGAGGAAATCGATCAGGAACTCGCAGGCATCAAAGGCGGCCTTGCGGTGCGCGCTGGAGACGCCGATAAAGACGATCTGGTCGCACAGCTTGAGGTCACCGACGCGATGGATGATGGTCACCTCATCCACCGGCCAGCGACGGCGGGCTTCCGCTTCAATCTGGCCCAGTACCGCCTCGGTCATGCCCGGATAGTGCTCCAGGGTCATGGCGCTGACGCCACGGCTGTCGCCGAAATCGCGTACCTTGCCGACAAAGGTGACCACGGCGCCGCAGCCCGGGTTGTCCGCCAGTTTGGCGTACTCATCGGCAACGCTGAAATCCTGGGTCTGTACCGCAATCATCTTAGCCTCCGGTCACCGGCGGGAAAAACGCCACTTCATCGCCACTGGTCAGCGCGGTATCCCAGCCGGAGAGGGTTTGGTTTACCGCCACCAGCACGTTTTTGTCTTCCAGCGCCAGACGCCACTTGTCGCCACGCTCCAGCAGCTGCTGGCGCAGAGTCTCGGCGGTCAGGCCTTCACTGGCGTCGATGGCCAGTTTGTCGACCCCAATCACTTCCCGGATTTGAGCAAAAAACAACACGTTGATCATGAGGGGCCCCTTACTGCTGTTCGATCTTGAAGTGACCGGATTTGCCGCCGCGCTTCTCCAGCAGGCGTACGCCTTCGATCACCATGTCTTTTTGTACGGCTTTGCACATGTCGTAGATGGTCAGTGCGGCCACCGAGGCGGCGGTCAGTGCTTCCATCTCAACACCGGTCTGGCCGGCCAGTTTGCACACTGACTGGATCCGGACCCGGTTGTGTTCCGGCTCGGCCACCAGATCGACCTCCACCTTGGTCAGCATCAGCGGGTGA
>CAZWED010000045.1:0-14890 GCA_964632645.1 uncultured Ferrimonas sp.
GCACCGTACGTCCACTGGATGTAAAAGTCGGTGACCAGGTGATCTTCAACGAAGGTTACGGCGTGAAGAAAGAAAAAATCGACGGTCAGGAAGTACTGATCCTATCCGAAATGGATCTGATGGCTGTAGTGGAATAATCCACTCCAATTGTGAAATTTCAGTCTAACGCAAATATTTAAAGGAAATCGAACATGGCAGCTAAAGAAGTAGTATTTGGTAACGACGCCCGCGTAAAAATGCTGGCTGGTGTAAACGTGCTGGCCAACGCCGTTAAAGTGACTCTGGGCCCTAAAGGCCGCAACGTAGTGCTGGAAAAGAGCTTCGGCGCGCCGCTGATCACCAAAGACGGTGTATCTGTAGCCAAAGAAATCGAACTGGAAGACAAGTTCGAGAACATGGGCGCCCAGATGGTGAAAGAGGTGGCGTCCAAGGCCAACGACGAAGCCGGTGACGGTACCACCACCGCTACCGTTCTGGCTCAGGCCATCGTTAACGAAGGTCTGAAGGCCGTTGCCGCTGGCATGAACCCGATGGACCTGAAGCGCGGTATCGACAAAGCCGTTGTGGCTGCCGTTGAAGAGCTGAAAGCGCTGGCCGTGCCCTGCACCGACTCCAAAGCGATCGCCCAGGTGGGTACCATCTCCGCCAACTCCGACACCTCCATCGGTGAGATCATCGCCACCGCCATGGAAAAAGTGGGTCAGGAAGGCGTGATCACCGTTGAGGAAGGTCAGGCCCTGGAGAACGAGCTGGACGTGGTTGAAGGCATGCAGTTCGACCGCGGCTACCTGTCCCCCTACTTCATCAACAACGCCGAAAACGGCACCGTTGAGCTGGATTCTCCGTTCATCCTGCTGGTGGACAAGAAGATCTCCAACATCCGCGAACTGCTGCCGATCCTGGAAGGCCTGACCAAAGCCGGCAAGCCGCTGCTGATCGTTGCTGAGGACGTGGAAGGCGAAGCCCTGGCCACCCTGGTTGTGAACAACATGCGTGGCATCGTGAAAGTGGCCGCAGTGAAAGCCCCGGGCTTCGGCGACCGTCGCAAAGCGATGCTGCAGGACATCGCCATCCTGACCGGCGGTACCGTTATCTCTGAAGAGATCGGTCTGGAGCTGGAAAAGGCCACCCTGGAAGACCTGGGCAGCGCCAAGCGTGTGGTGATCACCAAAGACAACACCACCATCATCGACGGTGTGGGTGAAGAAGATCAGATCAAAGGCCGCGTGGCCCAGATCAAGCAGCAGATCGAAGAGTCCACCTCTGACTACGACAAAGAGAAGCTGCAAGAGCGCATGGCCAAACTGGCTGGCGGTGTTGCCGTGATCAAGGTTGGCGCTGCCACCGAAGTCGAAATGAAAGAGAAGAAAGCCCGCGTTGAAGACGCCCTGCACGCCACCCGCGCTGCTGTGGAAGAAGGCGTGGTTGCCGGTGGTGGTACCGCTCTGGTTCGCGTCGCGGCCAAGATCGCTGACCTGACCGGCGACAACGAAGAGCAGAACGTCGGCATCAAGCTGGCCCTGCGCGCTATGGAAGCGCCGCTGCGTCAGATCGCCTACAACGCCGGTGTGGAATCCTCCGTGATCGCCAACCAGGTGCGTGCCGGTTCCGGTAACTACGGCTACAACGCCGGTACCGGTGAGTTCGGTGACATGCTGGAAATGGGCATCCTGGATCCGACCAAGGTAACCCGCTCTGCCCTGCAGTTCGCGGCTTCCGTTGCCGGCCTGATGATCACCACCGAAGCGATGGTGACCGACCTGCCGAAAGACGAAGCGGCCCCGGATATGGGCGGCATGGGCGGCATGGGTGGCATGGGCGGCATGATGTAATTGCCTCCGGCCAACGTGCCCGTCGCTGAGCTCTGATTCAGCGGTGAATATGGAAGGCCCCCGAAGTCTGCGTTGCAGGCCTCGGGGGCCTTTTTCTATGGGTTGGTGGTGACCTCAGCGGCTATTGCTGGAGGTGGTCAAACGGCCTCTGGCGATCCACCCAGACAAACAGTTGCCGCAGGTCGCCTGCCAGCCAACGCTGGATATCGCCCCTGGCGTGCTGCTCCGGCCCGTGGCATGGCAACAGGCACCACTGACTATTGAGCCGGTCTCTGTACAGCTCCCGCCATTGATTGAACTCATGCTTTGTGACGGGGTTGGGGGCGTCGTTTGTGCGGGCCAGCATGCCGATGCAGGCATGCAATCTCAGCCCCAGCCAGAGCAGGGATTGCCAGTCGCGGATATCCCTTGCACTGGTGTTCGGCTCGAGTTGCATATAGCCGATCTCCTGGCTGAGCTGACGCAGCGCCGCATGGGCCTGCCACTGCAACGGACTGCGTTGTTCGCCCCGCTCAATGGCCAGCAGCCACTGGCTTTCCAGCTCCCACCACTTGTCCACATAACTGTCGATCCAGCGCCGGGTCCAACTGGGCATAAACAGGTGCATGGCCAGAAACGCCAGCAGCGCACCGGTCATGGTATCCAGGGCCCGGTAAAAGGCGATGTAGGGGTCGCTGGGCAGCAGCAGGGTGATGGCAAACACCATCATCATGGTGAGCCAGAACACGTGGATCTCGTAACGGGCTTTGTAGTAAGTGGCAAACGCCAGAAAGACCGTTATGCAGGTGGCAACATAGAGCCAGTCGCCCTGTCCCAGGAACCAGATGAGGGACAACGCCAGCACACTGCCCAACAGGGTGCCGTAGAAGCGGCTCCAGATCCTGACCTGCAACTGGCCCAGCGGCGCCGCCATCAACACAATAAAGGCGGTCAGCGTGACCCAGTAGCCCTGTGGCAGATCCAGCAGCATGACGATGCCTTCACAGCACATCAGGGTGAACAGGATACGCAGGCCGTGGTGCCACTCCCGCGACTGGTGTCGTATCGCTTTGCGCCACTGCAGGCCAATGCTCTCCGCATCGGAGGGCCAGACCTGACTGAGGCGGTTGCGCCAGCCCGGCGCGGGTGCGGGGCACTGTTGCGCCTGTCCGAGTCGGCCCTGGGCCTCCAACAGCAAGGGGTGGTGGATGTCCCGGGGCAGGGCGGGCACCGGCTTATCCGTTGCCAGGGCGTCAGCGGCGGCGTGCAGATAGTCGGCCAACGACGTCTGGTTGTGGATCTGCAGCCGGATGCGGCTGATCACTTCCAGGGCTTCAATCATGGTCAGCAGGGTAAAGAGCCGGGCAGCAAGGCGGGTAACCTGCGGCTTATCCGGCATCTCCAGCAGCCAGTGCGACAGGACGGCAATCGCCTCATCCAGTTGCTCCCGCAGGGCCAGCCTTTGACTGACCTGATCCGGCCCCGCCTGCGCCAGAATGGCGCACCAGTCCGCCAGTTTCTGATGGCAACGACCCAGTAATTGCTCACCCTGGTGCTGACTGCGCCAGGGGCCCGCGATCACGGCACTGACAACGGCCGTCACGGCGCCAAACAGGGAGGAGGCGAAAATCATCCTCGCCTCCACCCCGGAGTCCAGCAGGTGCAGGGCGCAGATAAAGCAGAAGCCCGCGTTGTAAGTGATGAGCTGGATGTACTTACGCTGGTTTGAGGTGAGGCCATACAGCAGGCCAATCAACGCCAGGATGGCGCTGCCCAGTAGAGGGTGCCACAGGCTTGTTAAGGCCAATGCACTGGAGAAGCAGCAGATGGTGGCGGACAGGCTGAGCAGGCTGGCTCGTTTGGGATAGGCCAGATTGCGGCCCTGTACGCCGACCAGCCAGGCCACAATCAGGGCGTTGACCCCGGCGGCCTGTTGGCCAAGCAGGGTGAAAAGCAGTAAACCGGCCATCATGGGCAGGCCAATACGCAGTCCGTCCGGGAGATCGGCGCGATCGGGCAACCATCCACAAAGGCGTGCCAAAGCGGGGGAGGGCATGAAGCAACAGGGAGAGACAGGAAATCGGGGGCGTTATTCTAGCGGCGCTGACCGTGGCAAAGGGTGATCAGTGTGGCGGAATGGCGGGTTAACGTGACACTCGCTGACTCGGCGGCGGCGCGGTTTTGTGCCCGGTGACCATCGCATTATTGCGGTAAAAATGCGCGGGCGGATCGGGACAAAGCGGGGCGACAGTTTTGCCGCGGATGCAGATAAACCCGCTGGAACAGAACAAAGCCGAACGCGGTGTGCTTGGGGGGCGGTTGCCCCGTTTGAGCCAGCGGGATTCTGAACGGACTTTGAATCGGTGAATTTCTGAGCCATGATTTTTTGAATCTTTTTTGTTCTACTGCTTCTAAGTCAATGAATGCACACCAATGTGCCGTGAGGAGTTGGCAAATGAGAAAAATGATCTGGCTGGCACTGGCCCTGTTTACCGGTTCGGTAATGGCGGAAGACGCGCCTAAGTGGCCCACCCAGGATGGTGACGTCACGGTGATCTGGCAGGAGCCCGATAACTATCGCGATGTGAAAACCGGTTCGGGCGTGCAGTCCCGCTACCAGAACCACGTCTTTGCCACTCTGGGCAAGCACCTGCAAAAAGCGATCGAGCCGCTGCTGGCGGAAGGCGAAACCATGACCATCCGCGTCACGGATCTCGATCTGGCCGGGGACGTGCGCCCCTCCTTCGGTGCCACACCCAATGACATCCGCATCGTCAAAAGCGTGTATCCGCCCCGCATGGAGTTCACCTATGAAGTGAAGGCCGCGGACGGCAGCGTTAAGGCCTCTGGCCAGGAAAAACTGGCGGACCTGGGCTTTGATTCCCGCTCCGCCACGCGTTACCACAACGACGCGCTGCGTTTTGAAATGCGGATGCTGGACGACTGGGTCAACCGCACCCTGGAGCCGGCGCTCAAAGGCTGAGCCTGAACCCAAACCATCCTGAAACGCCCCGCATCAAGCGGGGCGTTTTTGATCGGCCTTTGGTCGAAGTTGGTCGAGAAAGTGGTGGAAATTTATCCGCTCGAGTGCTACCACATTAGATGTTGCTAAATTATTAAAGGTTAAAATAATGGCAAAGATCATCGTGGTAGGGGCCAGCACCGGCGGATTGCCGATGGCCTATGACATCAAGAAAGCGCTTGGCGAACAGCACGATGTGACGGTGGTGTGCAACCAGTCGCAGTTTCAGTTTGTGCCTTCCAACCCTTGGGTGGCGGTGGGCTGGCGGACGCCGGAAGCGATAAGTTTTGAGCTGGCCGGGCCGCTGGCGGCAAAGGGGATCGAATTCATCCACTGCGCCGCCAGCGCCATCCGTGCCGACGACAATGCGCTGGAGCTGGCCGATGGTCGGGTGCTGAGTTACGACTATCTGGTGCTGGCGACCGGGCCGGCGCTGGCGTTTGACGAGGTTGAAGGGCTGGGGCCGCAGGGCCACACGGTGTCGGTCTGCACGACCGCCCATGCGCAGCAGGCCCATGAGCGTTGGCAGGCGTTCTGTAATGACCCGGGCCCCATCGTCGTGGGGGCGGTGCAGGGGGCTTCCTGCTTTGGCCCGGCGTACGAGTTCGCGATGATCATGGACAAGGACCTGCGGGATAAGAAGATCCGCGACCGCGTGCCGATGACCTTCATCACTCCGGAACCGTACATTGGCCATCTGGGGCTGGGCGGGGTCGGGGACTCCAAGGGGCTGCTGGAGTCGGAGTTGCGCCAGCGCCACATCAACTGGATCTGCAACGCCAAGGTGACCCGTATTGATGCGGACACCGTGTACGTGGATGAGCATGACCGGCATGGTGAGGTGATCAAGCAGCACCAGGTGCCCCACCGCTTCTCAATGTTGCTGCCGGCGTTTCGTGGCGTCGACCTGTTTCACGGCGCGCCGGAGTCACTGGTCAATCCCCGCGGCTTTGTTAAGGTCGACGCGTTCAACCGCAATCCGACCCATCCCAACATCTACGCGCTGGGGGTGGGCATCGCGATTCCGCCGGTGGAGGCCACGCCCCTGCCGGTGGGCACGCCGAAAACCGGGTTGATGATCGAGGGGATGGTGACGGCGATCTGCGCCAACATTCAGGCCGCCATCCGGGGCGAGGCGCCAGAGGCCGAGGCGAGCTGGAACACCGTCTGCCTGGCGGATCTCGGCGACACCGGCGTGGCGTTTGTGGCGCTGCCCCAGATCCCGCCGCGCAACTTAACCTGGGCGAAAAAGGGCAAATGGGTGCACCTGGCCAAGATCGCCTTTGAAAAGTACTTCCTGCGCAACATGAAGGCCGGGAATGCTGAGCCGGTGTATCAGAAGTACGTGCTGAAGATGCTGGGCATTCATCGCCTGCGCGGCGAATAGTCGCCCCCTGCCCCTAAAACAGCAAACCGCCCAGTGGGCGGTTTGCTTTTTGGTGGGTTACTTCACCTGCTGGCGCAGCTGGGCCAGGGTGGTGAGCAGCAGTTCAAGCTGCTGCACCATGTGGGGCAGGGCCTCGGGGTTGGGCTCGGCTTCGAAGCGGCTGAGGGCATCGGCCAGCTCCTGCACGTAAGGCACGAAGCGGTTGGCCTGGGTCTCGAAACCGGCATCGTCACGGAAGATGGCGCTGAACTTACCCTTGCCATCCTGCTGCAGGCCATCGAGCAGGGCATCGGCGTCCACCGCTTGCCGGTAAGCGGCCTGAAGGCTTTGACGGTACTGTTCAATTACGGTGTCGAAAGACATCTGCTGTCCTGTAAGCTGGTATTGGAAAATCGCCACAGTATAACCAAAAAGCCTCCGTCGCTGGCGGCGGAGACCGGCACTTAGGGAGATCTTATGCGCGCCTGGCTGCTCTTGCTGCTGTTTCCGTTTGCCCTTTGGGCGGCTCCGGACGATCGTCCGCCTTTTTTCCAGATTGAGGCGAATGGCCACACCGCCTGGTTGCTGGGCACCATCCATGTGGGGGCGGAGGATTTCTATCCCCTGCCGGACCCGGTTGAAGCGGCGTTTGGCCGGGCCCGCATACTGGCGCTGGAAGCGGACCCCAATGATCCCAAAGTGCCCGCCCTGCTGGCGCGTTACGGGCGCACAGAGGCGCCCCTGCCTGTGCCGCTGGCAAAGCGGGTCAGCGCCCTGTGCCAGTCGCTGGCGTACCCCTGTGACCTGGAGACCAGCCCGTGGTTGCTCAGCGCCCAGCTTGCCATGATCCAGATGGTGAAGGCGGGCTACTCGCCCAATCTGGGAGTGGACAGCATGCTGTTGTCGCGCAAAGGGCAGCGTCCCCTGTGGCAGCTGGAGAGCATGGGGCGGCAGATGGCGATCTTTGCCGAGCTGAGCCAGGACGCCCAGTGGGCGATGCTGGAAGCGACGCTTGAGGAGGCGGATCCTGCCGAGCTGATCGACGTGTGGCGTGGCGGCGATGGCGCAGCCCTGGACGCGTTGATGCGGGCGGGGTTATCCGATTCCGATGAGCTGTGGCAGCGGCTGATGGTGGATCGCAACCGTGAGATGGCGGCGACCATCAGCGAGTGGCTGCAGCGTCAGGACGGCATCTTTATCGCGGTTGGGGCGGGCCATCTGGTGGGGCCGGACGGCATCCCGGCAGAGCTGGGCAAGGCCGGGATCCGCGTGGTGGATTGCTGGCAGACGGGCTGCCCGCAACCCTGAGTGGAATTCAGCGCAGTTGCTGGTGCAGCCAGGTTTCGGCGTTTGCTGCCGCTGGCTCATCAAAGCCCGGCGAACGGGGATTGAGGAAGCCGTGGGGGGCATCGCAAATCAGTGTGGGGCCCAGTGCCTCGAGACGTGCCTGCTGGCGGACGTCCGCAATGTCATCGCGGCACAGCAGCAGGGCCACCGGGCATCGGGGCGTTACCGGTTGCTGCGGGAGCGCTGAGCCGTACACCAGCACCGCCTTGTGGATCTTGTCGGCCAACGGGCCGTCAAGCAGCGGCCACAGGGCATTGGCGCCAGCGCTGCAGGCCAGGAGGGTAACGGGGGTTTCGGCGTGTTCCAGCAGGGCGCTCACCTTCTGCTGATAGGTGGCTTTGCTGCACCGGTGCAGAAAGTACTGGTAAGCCTGCTGTTCATCCTCAAAGGCGAAACGCTGGCCGCTGTAGGGGTCCAGCACCTGCCAGTCCGGCGCGGCGGAATGAAGGCGCTGGACAAAGGGATCCAGCGTGGCGTGCTGCCCCCAGATATCGGTGATGAGCCAATGGGTAGACATGGGGCCTCCTAGCTGCCCGGACAACAGGGCGCCCATCCTACCCAAGCCGACTCCGCTAAACCAGTCTCAGATCGATCGGGGTTTTACTCGGTTGGCCGGCGATTTCCCGCACCAGTCGGGGCACCAGGAAGCCGGGAAGGCGCTCCAGCTGGGCGGCCATCAGCGCCCGGGCGTCGGCTTCGGACACCTCGAAGTGCGCGGCCCCCTGAACCCGATCCAGCAGGTGCAGGTAGTAGGGCAGCACGCCGGCGTCGAACAGCGCCTCCGACAGCGCCACCAGCGTGTCGGCCTCGTCGTTCACGCCTTTGAGCAACACCGCCTGGTTGAGCAGGGTCACGCCGGCGGCTTTCAATCGGGCCAGGCCGGCCACCAGCTCCGGCTGCAACTCATTGGGGTGGTTGATGTGCAGTACCAGCACCACCTGCCAGGGCGCGTCGGCCAGCAGGCTCACCAGAGAATCGGTGATCCGGCTCGGCAGCACCACCGGCAGGCGGGTGTGGATCCGCAGACGCTTGAGGTGGGGCAGGTCGCGGAACGTGTCCAGCACCGACGCCAGGTGATCATCCCGCGCCATCAGTGGGTCGCCCCCGGACAGCAGCAGCTCGTTGATGTTGGCGTCTGCCTGAATGTACTGGCGGGCCTGTTCCAGCTCGGCCTGACCCACTTTGTGATCGGCATAGGGGAAATGGCGGCGGAAGCAGTAGCGGCAGTTCACCGCACAACCGGTCCGCAGCATCAGGAGAACACGACTGCGGTACTTATGCAGCAGTCCCGGCAAGGGACCATTCTGTTCGCCTATGGGGTCCGGCCCGAATCCCGCCACATCGGCAAACTCGTCGCCGACCGGAAGGACCTGACGCAACAGCGGATCCGCCGGATCACCCGGCACCATCGCGGCAGCAAAGGCCTTGGGCACCAGCATGGGAAAGAGGCGGCGGGCATTGAGGCCGTCGCCGAACCGGGCGGGATCCAGGTCCAGAGCGGTCAGGAGTTCGGTGGGCGAGCGGTACGCCTCGGCCAGCTCACGCTGCCAGGTGCGGTCAACACCCTGCACAGAGGCGGAATTTCGGGTTATCATTGGACGGTTAAACTTCAACAGAACTGCTGGAAGAGAGTAAAGATGGCTTCTTACGCAACAAACGAGTTTCGTTCCGGGCTAAAGATAATGCTGGACGGCGAGCCGTGCAACATCATCGAGAACGAGTTCGTTAAGCCGGGCAAAGGCCAAGCCTTTAACCGTGTGAAAATCCGCAAACTGCTGACCGGCAAGGTACTGGAAAAAACCTTCAAATCCGGCGACACCGTTGAAGCGGCTGACGTTATGGATCACGAACTGGCCTATCTCTACAACGATGGCGAGTTCTGGCACTTTATGAACAACGACACTTTCGAGCAGATCGCCGCAGACGCGAAAGCGATTGGCGACGCCGAGAAGTGGCTGGTGGAGCAGGACGTCTGCACCATCACCGTCTGGGACGGCAACCCGATCACCGTGACGCCGCCGAACTTCGTTGAGCTGGAAGTGGTGGAAACCGATCCGGGCCTGAAGGGCGATACTCAGGGCACCGGCGGCAAGCCTGCCACCCTGTCCACCGGCGCCGTGGTTCGCGTACCGCTGTTCATCGCCATCGGTGAAGTGGTGAAAGTGGACACCCGTACCGGCGAGTACGTTGAGCGCGTTCGCAGCAAGTAAGCTTGGCGACATCGCGAATTGAAAATAGTGGGCTTCGGCCCACTATTTTTGTTTTGAGAGGCGACACGGGAGGGAGCAATGGGTCAATCCTGGCAACCCACTGCCGACATGGCAGTGTTGAAACAGCGCGCCGCGCTGATGAGTCAAATCCGGGCGTTTTTCGCCCAGCGCGGGGTGTGGGAAGTGGAAACCCCCTGCCTGTCCCAGGCGGCGGTTACCGACGTCCACCTGCACAACTTTGAAACCGGCTTTGTCGGGCCCGGGGCCGCACAGGGGATCCCCCTCTACCTGATGACCTCACCCGAGTACCACATGAAGCGTCTGCTGTGCGCCGGCAGCGGCTCGATCTACCAGCTGTGCCGCAGCTTCCGTAACGAGGAAGCGGGGCGCTTCCACAACCCGGAGTTCACCATGCTGGAGTGGTACCGGGTGGGTTTTGATCACCATGCCCTGATGGATGAGATGGCGGATCTGCTGCAGGCCGTACTGGGCTGTGGCCAGCCGGAGCGCCTGACCTACGCGGACGCCTTCGAGGGGGCGCTGGGGGCTGACCCCCTCACCGCGTCGCTGGCGGACCTGCGCGCCTTGTGTCATCAGCATGGTATGGGCGATCTGGCCGAACTGGAGGAGGACCGGGATACCCTGCTGCAGCTGCTGTTTGCCACCGTGGTGGAGCCGCGTATCGGGCAGGAGGTGCCGGCGATGGTGTACCACTTCCCCGCGTCCCAGGCGGCCTTGGCCCGCATCGACGAGGCGGACCCCCGGGTGGCGCGTCGCTTCGAGGTGTACTTCCGCGGTGTGGAGTTGGCGAACGGCTTCCATGAACTGGCGGATGCCGAAGAGCAACGGGCCCGTTTTGTGGCGGACAATGCCCAGCGTCGCCAGCTGGGTCTGCCGGAGCGGCCCATTGATGAACACCTGATCGCCGCCCTCGCCGCTGGCCTGCCGGATTGTGCCGGTGTGGCGCTGGGCATCGACCGGCTGGTGATGCTGGCTCTGGGCGCCGACGCCATCAAAGATGTGATCCCCTTCCCAGTTTTTAACGCCTAAGTTACTATTGGGGCCGCCCGGGATGGGCACAGGCGCAGTATTTCAGGAGAAGCGGTGAAGCGTTACCCACGAGTCTCAGCGATGGCGATGGTGTTTTGGCTGCTGGCGATTGCGCTGGCGGCTCCCGCGCATGAGCTGAGCCACGTCCATGACGACCTCACCCTCTCCGAGCAGTGCGACTTCTTTGCCCATCAGAGCCAGCTGCAGCAGCTGTTCAGCCATTCGCTGACGCTGCTGCCCCCGGTTGAGCCTTTCCGCTGGCAACCCCAGGCGCTGCCCGCCTCCCCAACGGTTTTCCTGTCCCTGGCCTACAGCGCCCGGGCCCCCCCTGTTGATCCTCGAGTCTGACGCGCAATAACCGGCACCGGACTGTCGGTGCCATCACTCGTTTTTCAAGGATCAATACAGATGAAAACCAAGACTGCTGCTGCCGTCGGCCTGGTGCTGAGCGGTGCTGCCTTTACCACGACCGCCGCGACCCCGGGAAGCCTCACCAACCCCAACCTCTCTGCCGTACTGGACGGGTATTATCAGGAGGGCGAACGGGCCCTTGGGGAGCGTCAGGAGGGCTTTGGCCTGGGTCACACCGAACTGGCGCTTTCGGCTGCCATTGATGGCCGGTTCTACGGCAAGCTGACCACGGTACTGGAAACCGGCGACGGTGAGACGGAGATCGGCCTGGAGGAGGCGTTCATTCAAACCCTGGCCCTGCCCGCAGGCTTGTCGGTTCGGGCCGGACGGTTTCTCTCCGACATCGGCTACCTCAACAACCAGCACCTGCACAGTGACGCCTTCGTTGAACGTCCCGCGGCGTACCGGGCGTTTCTCGGCGGGCACTATTTCGACGATGGGGTTCGTCTGAACTGGATTGCTCCCACGGCGACCTATTGGGAGCTGGGCGGTGAGCTGTTTGGCGGTGATCCGCTTCAGGCTGAGGAGGTTGAAGCGCCGGAAACCGTCGGGGTCTACCACCTCTACAGCAAACTGGGGGGCGACATCGGCCTCGCCCACAGCTGGCAGGCCAGCGTCTCCTGGCTGCGTAACGAAAATGGCCAGAGCCACGCGGAGCCCCACGACAGCGCCGAAGCGGCGGATGAGCATGACCATGAACACGCCCACGGCGCGCGGTTTACCGGCCGGGATCTCTACAACGTTGCCGCGGTGTATAAGTGGGCGCCAGAGGGCAACTACAAGTACAACCACCTGACCCTGAGCGGTGAGTATTTCTATCTGGACGCCCCTTTTGAGCACGACGCCGATCATGACGGGGAGGAGAGCGCGCCGGATTACTACGATGGCTGGTACCTCTCCGGCGTGTACCAGTTCAGCCCGAGCTGGTCGGCCGGTCTGCGTTATGGCGAGATGAGTGCGGCGATGCTGGAGTTTGAGGGGGATCTCGGCCACTTCCACGAAGCCCGCATCAAGGAAGCGGAAGCGATGGTGGCGTGGCACGCCAGCCACTTCTCCACGGTACGACTGCAGTACACCCACCAGAACGTGACCGAACTGGGGGCGTGGGATGACCATGTGGTTACGCTGCAATACATCATGACCCTGGGGGCCCACAGTGCACATCAATTCTAACGTGACACGGGGATGCCTGCGGGCACTCCCCTTGTGGCTGATGGCCACCCTTATCCTGATGTGGGCTCCCCGCAGTTGGGCGCTGTCCATCTTTGCCTGCGAGCCGGAGTACGCCTCGTTGGCCAAAGCCCTGGCTCCGGAGGCGGAGATCGACAGTGCGACCACCGCCCTGCAGGACCCGCACCAGGTGCAGGCCCGCCCCAGTCTGATCGCCCGGATGCGGCGGGCGGATCTGGCGGTCTGCGCGGGCGCGGATCTGGAGGTGGGCTGGTTGCCGATGCTGCAGATGAAAGCCAACAATCCCCGGGTGCGGGATGGCCAGCCTGGCATGTTCTACGCCGCGGATCACGTCAACAACCTGGACTCACTGGCGCGGGTGGATCGCAGCATGGGGGACGTTCACGCCCAGGGCAATCCACACATTCAGTTCTCGCCAACCCGGGTGGCGGCCGTTGCCGAGGCCCTTACCCAGCGGCTGGCGGCGATCGACCCGGCCCGGCAGGCGGATTACCAGCGTAACCTGGAGGCGTTTCTCAACCGATGGGAGGCGGCGGTGCCAGAGTGGGCGGAGCGGGCCGCGCCCCTGCAGGGGCAGAAGGTGATCGCCTATCACACCAGCTTTCGCTACCTGTTTGACTGGCTGGGGATGACTCAAGTGGGGGATCTGGAGCCCAAGCCGGGCCTGGCGCCCACCAGCGCCCACCTGGCGACCCTGCTGCAACGTGCCGGTCAGGGGGATGTGATGGCGGTGGTCTACACCGGGTATCAGGACAGCCGGGGCGCCAGCTGGCTGGCGGAGCGGGCCGGCCTGCCTCTGGTGAAGCTGCCCTTTGCCCCCGGTGCCGAAGGGGTGGATGACCTGTTTGACCTCTATGACCAGGCCATCAACGGGTTGCTGTCCGCACAGGGAACACGGCAGTGATGGACGCGACGTTGCTCAGTATCCTGTTGCCCGCGATGGCGGCGGGACTGCTGGTGCTGGCCAGCCACGTGGTGATGGGGCGGCAGGTGCTGTCCCGCGGCATCATCTTTATCGATCTGGCCCTGGCCCAGGTGGCAGCGTTGGGGGCCGTACTGGCACACACCCAGCATGAACTGGCACATCTGCCGGGCATGACCTGGCTGCTGCCCGCCCTGTTTGCCCTGGCGGGCGCGGGGGTGATCGCGTTGCTGGAGCGTCATTTCAAAAGCGAGCTGGAAGCGCTGATCGGCTGCCTGTATGTGCTCTCAGCCGTCGCGGCAATGCTGGTGCTGGCCCAGGACCCTCACGGCGGCGAGTTACTCAAGCAGCTGCTGTCCGGCCAGATCCTCTGGACCGACTGGCACAGCCTGCGCTTGCCGGCACTGGTGACGGCACTGGTACTGGGGCTGTTGCTGTGGCGGCCGGCGCTACTGAGGGGACCGGCCTTTTATCCGCTGTTTGCGCTGGTGATCACCTTCTCGGTTCAACTGGTGGGCGTTTACCTGGTGTTCTCCAGCCTCATCCTGCCGGCGCTGGCGGTGCACCGCCTCAGCGGCAGGCGAGCGTTGGGCTGGGCTTACGTCACCGGCGTGCTGGGGTATGCCAGTGGCTTGTGGCTGTCGGCGGGGGGCGATCTGCCCTCCGGCGCGACCATCGTCTGCACCCTGGCGCTGATGGCGCTGATGGTGCGCATGGTGGTTCGGCCCAAAGGGTAGGCGGTCAGTCAAAGGGACGCGCCGGCGTCCCTTTTTGTTTGCCGGCGGGGACGTTCAGTCCCCGTCTTCATCAATGGTCTGGGTTTGCAGGTAGTTCTGGATCCCCACCTTGTTGATCAGCTCGAGCTGGGTTTCGAGCCAGTCAACGTGCTCCTCTTCGTCTTCCAGAATGTCTTCGAACAGGTCGCGGCTGACGAAATCACGCACCGACTCACAGTAGGCGATCGCTTCGCGGAGATCGGGGATCGCGTCCATCTCCAGTGCCAGGTCGCACTCCAGCATCTCCTTGGTGTCTTCACCGATGCGAAGCTTGCCGAGCGACTGGAGATTGGGGAGCCCTTCAAGAAAGAGAATGCGCTCAATCAGGTGATCGGCGTGATTCATCTCATCGATCGACTCGTGGTACTCCTTGTCCGCGATGCGCTTCAGGCCCCAGTCCTTGTACATGCGGGCGTGGAGGAAGTACTGGTTGATGGCAATCAGTTCATTGCCCAACACCTTATTGAGGTGGGCGATCACCTTGGGGTCGGCTTTCATGGGGCGCTACCTTGGCTGTGGACATGAGCCAAGCTTAGACAGGGGCGCAGGGGGGCGCCACGCGAGGGCGGGGGAAAAGCGCCCGGCGCGGGGAGGAGGCCGATGAACCGGCGGTTCAGGCCACTTCGTAGTAGTTCGGTGTGACGTCCAGTTGCTGTTGCATCACCTCCAGAGTCATGCGGATGCACTTGCCACATTGGGTGCCGACGTTCAGCGCTTTCTGCAGGGCCTTGAGATCCACGGCGCCATCTTCCACCGCTTTTTTGACCTGCTTATCGGTTACGCC
>CAZWED010000046.1:0-14864 GCA_964632645.1 uncultured Ferrimonas sp.
GCGACTGTTCTAGCCAGGTTATTAATGGGTTAACTGCACACTGATCTGATGAGCGAAACTCCAGCCTGTGGTGCTAGATCCTCGAAGAATAAAGGGGTCAAGTGTTGGCCCCCTTCTTTATAGCAGCACATCATGTGCCTTTAGCTAGCACGGAGCCCAAGGCGATTCGGGTCATTAATAATGCGATCAGGATAGCCATCTTAGGAGCTAACGGCGGCTCTGTGGCGATGTTCACCAGTTCCCCCTTAAATCGTGGGTTACAGAACCTCACACCGAATCGACGGCCAATTGGGCCTGCGTAACCGGACACCCCAACGGCATAACTGGACACCCTCCTTAAGACTCAAAGGCCTCTCTGGGGCGATAGCCGCCATTTCCTCGTTCAGTTCGTGCGCTACAGGCGCACGCTACGGTCGACTCCGCACTCCGAATCAATAAGGTGGAGAGCCCAGGGTGAGTCAGGCGATCAGCGCACGCGGTGGGTTTTGCAACGGATTGGCCTAACGGGTCCATAGCATTAAGCCAACCGGCGGATTCGGGGTGATAGCTGCCATTTTCCCGCTCGGTTCGTGCGCCACAGGCGCACGCTACGGTCGAGTCCACGCTCCGAATCAATAAGGTGAAGAGCCCGGGGAGAGTCAGGCGATTAGCGCAGGCGGTTGGGTTCGTGCTCCGATTCGATGCGGGGCCGCAATTAAGGGGTGAACCCGGGCCAAAAAAAGCCTGCGCAGGGCGCAGGCTGAAAAGGAGGGCAAGTGAGACGCCCTTATTGGCCGTCGGCCAATTTGATGGCAATGGCCATGCCCTGGTTGCCTTCGTCTTCAAACAGGTTCACCAGCATGTCCCTGCCCTGATTGATGGCAAAGAACCCGACGGCCTGATTGTCTGAGGCGAACAGGCCGCCTTGGAGCATCACCAGTTGATCGTCCCATTCCCCATCGATCCAGGAATCCTCACTGGGGTAGGTGCCACCCGGACGCCAGGATTCATCAATGATGCCTGCCTCGCGTTCCCACTCCAGGTGACGCAGATGGAGACCCTGCACCCGTCCATTGGCGTTAATCACCATCTCATCCACATCGTAAGTAAACCCGTCGGGGTCCATGCTGCCCTCTGGTGGCAGGCCCAGGCTGTACACCCGCCAGGTGCCTTCCAGATCGCTCAGTGATACGGTGTCGGCTTGCTTGAGGGCGATGATCAGGCTGGAACCGTCCGGCCAGTGTTCGTGCCGCACCAGCACATCTTTGCTGCGCCCGAGGTAGGCGATCCCCTCGTCGTCCTGCTCAATCAGCATCTGGCCGCTGTCGGTCAGGGTAACCTGCAGGGTTTCGCTGTCGGTCGGGTTGTCGTTGCCGAAGGTGTAGATTTCGGTCAGCTGGAACACGCCCTTCTCATCGATCTGCCAACGGTCCAGGTAGCTCAGCGGCAGGTCGGGGTTGAACGGCGACGTCACCGGCATCTCAAGGCCAAAGCTGTACCACATGCCGGCGAGATCGGCCTGCTGATAGCTGTCGGCCTGTTTCAGGGCCACGCCCAGCTCAATCCGCTCACCGTCGCGGGCGAAAGCAACAAACTGGTCTTTGCCCTCGCTCAGGTACGCTTCCCATTCGGGCGCGTCGGCCAGTGCCAGTTTGCCCGCTTCATTCAGCGTCAGGTTGAGGGTTTCCGTATCCAATTCGCGATCGCCGCTTTTCACCAGCGCCGTGGCAACGGTGCTGCCATCGCTGTCGATGGCCAGGGTGTCCACGGCGTAAGCGAAGCCATCCACCACGTTGTCGGAAACCGGCAGGTTGTAGAACAGATCGAACCAGAAGCCGGTCAGGTCGGCCTGCTGATAGGGGCGGCCCTGCACGTAGTGCGCCAGCGCCTCGTTTTCGCTGATCAGCGGGGTGTCGATGCCCGCCGCCTGCAACGCGGCTGCGGCTTGCTGCTCAAAGCCGTCGGCGGCCACGTCGAGGCTGACGCTGGCCAGATCATCATGGACGGCGGGGTCCAGCTGGATGCCGTTCTCCGGGTTGCCGTCGGCGTCGAGGGTTTGCAGCAGGCGCAGGGTGTTCACCACCTCGGTGGTGCCGGCCGGCTGGTTGTTATAGAGGGTTTGTGGCGTGACTTCCGCCTGCCCCGCTACCGCCGGAAAGGCGGTGCCGCCGATAAAGAACACCAGGGTTTCGCCCTGCAGGTAGTAGAACTCGCCGTGTTCACCGGTCAGGGCCTTCTGGCTGGCACTTTCGTAACCCAGGCCACTGACCGGGCTGTCGCTGAAAATGCCGGTCAGCAGGGTCGGTTCCGGCGGCGGGGGTGGCGCGGGGGTGTCACTGTCTCCGCCACAGCTGGCCAGCAGGCCGAGGGCGGAGAGTGTGAGGGGGGTGATGATGCCGTTCCGTAAGCGTCTCATGGTAACCTCCTTGAGTTACCGTATTGATACCGCTATCGAAACCGCGGGCGCATCCCCCGTTCGGGGGACGCGTCGGATCAGGCGCTTTCCGGCTCCACGCTGTGGGAGGGCCAGGCGTTAACCACCGCCTTCACCAGAGTGGCCAGCGGGATGGCGAAGAACACGCCCCAGAAGCCCCACAAGCCGCCAAAGATCAACACCGCAACGATGATGGCCACCGGATGCAGGTTCACCGCTTCAGAGAACAGCAGCGGCACCAGCACGTTGCCGTCGATGGCCTGGATGATGCCGTAGGCCAGCATCAGGTAACCGAACTCCGGCGAGATCCCCCACTGGAAGAACCCCACCAGCGCCACCGGCACCGTCACCACGGTGGCCCCGATGTAGGGGATCAGCACCGACAGGCCCACCAACGCGCCCAGCAGGGCGGCGTAGCGCAGGTCCATAAAGAAGAAGGTGAGGTAACTGGCGGTGCCGATGATCAGGATCTCAATCACCTTGCCGCGGATGTAGTTGCCGATCTGGATGTTCATCTCCCCCCAAACCTGCTTGGCCAGGTCGCGGTTATCGGGGATGAAGCGGCCAAAGCTGGACAGCAGCTCCTCCTTGTCCTTGAGGAAGAAGAACATCAGCAGGGGCACCAGAATGGCGTACACCATCAGGGCCACCAGGTCGACCAGCGACGACAGCGACTGGGACACCAGATTCTGACCGGTACTGAGCAGTGACTGGTTGAAGCGGGCCATCATGCTGGCCAGCTGCGCTTCATCGATCAGGGTCGGATACTGCTCCGGCAGGGTCATGATGATCTTCTGCCACTGGCTCACCATGGCGGGCAGTTCGGTGGCCAGCGCTACCCCTTGTCGCCACAGCGCGGGGAACAGCCCCAGAGTGGCCACCAGCATGACACCGGCGAACAGGATCAGCACCAGCGACGCGGCCACCACGCGCGGTATCCCTTTGCGGGTCATCCAGGACACCGGGGATTCCAGCATGTACGCCAACACCACGGCCACCAGCAAGGGCATGATGAGCGTGCCGTAGAAATAGATCACCGCGAAGCCGACCAGCAGGATCACCGTCAGGGTGACCGCCTGGGGATCGGAAAATTTCTCGCGATACCAGTTACGGATCAGATTGAACATGCCTTTCCTTTTTTCCGGGGTCATCGTCTGCCAGTTGCAAAGTAAGCCAGTCTCCATCCTCCAGAATTTCGTAAGGAATCGCGACCTTATCGAGCCAGCGGGGAACATCCCGGCGACTTCCCGGGTCTGATAGGAGGACACGAAGCACGTGTCCCGGCTCCCGGGCCCGTATCGCCAGCTTGGTTTTCACCATCGCCATGGGGCAGCGCTCCTGGCGAAGATCCAAGATCTGTAAAGGGGCTTGCAACGACTGGGTCAACTGGGTTTGCATGAGGACAGACACGAATGGCGCCTATTATTGCGTGCCGGGCCTAAAACCACAAACGCCTAGCTGTTATGAATTTTTTGACGGTACACTAGGCCAACTGACAGGACCTGACTGACGAACGTGAAAAGAGTGATTCCCCGGTTCGCCGCACCTTTACTGTTTCTTGCGGCCATGGGGCTAAGCCTTCCGGTCGCCCACGCTGCCAATGAGTTGCCGGAGCTGGGCACCGTGGCTTCTGGCGCCCTGACCATCGACAAAGAGAACGAGATCGGCGACGCCTACATGCGCGTGATGCGCAGCCAGCTTCCCATCGTTTACGACCCGGTGATGACCGAGTACCTCAACGATGTCGGTCACCGTATCGTGGCCCATGCCAGCAACGTCAAGACACCGTTTAAATTCTTCCTGATCAACAACAAGGACATCAACGCCTTCGCCTTTTTCGGCGGCCATGTCGGTGTCCACACCGCCCTGTTCCACTACGCCGACAGCGAAAGCGAGCTGGCCTCCGTGCTGTCCCACGAAGTCGCCCACGTCACCCAGCGTCACCTGGCCCGCTCCATCGAAGCGCAGCAGAAATCCGGCCCGGCCACGCTGGCGGGGGTGCTCGGCTCCATCCTGCTGGCCATGGCGGTACCGGAAGCGGGGATTGCCGCCCTGCAAACCACCCTGGCGATCAACGCCCAGGGGCAGATCAACTACACCCGTTCCAACGAACTGGAAGCGGACCGCATCGGCATGCAAACCATGGTGTCCGCCGGCTTTGACCCCTACGCCTCCCCCAGTTTCTTTGGCAAACTCGCGGCCCAGTACCGCTTTGCCAGCAAGCCGCCGGCCATGCTGATGACCCACCCCCTGCCGGAGTCCCGCATTGCCGACACCCGCGCCCGGGCGTCCCAGTACCCGCACCGGAACGTGCCGGACAACCTGATGTTCCAGCTCGCCAAAGCGCGGGCGGAAGTGCGTTTCTCCGCCTACAGTGCCGACCACCTGCTGCACCTGTACCAGCGCCAGCTGTCGCGGGAAACCTATGTGTTCAGGGAGGCCGCGCAGTATGGCCTGGCCCTGACCCACTTCCGTCTGGAGGAGTATGACCAGGCCGAAGCCCTGATCGGCGAGCTGCTGAAGCAGGACGACAAGAACCTGTTCTACCTGGACACCAAGACCGACATCCTGCTGGCCACCGGACGCACCGATGAGGCGATCGCCCTGCTGGAGGACGCGAGACAGACCCGCCCCAACAACGCGGTTATCGACCTCAACCTGGCCAACGCCTACCTCACCGCCAAGCAGCCCCAGAAGGCCCGTGCCCTGTTGGAGCGCCACCTGATCCTCTCCAAGGACAACATGGTGGTGTACGATCTGCTGGCCCAGACCTATCAGGCACTGGGCATGAGCGCCGAGCGCCACATGGTGCAGGCGGAGATCCTGGCGTTGCGTGCCGATTACCCGCGCGCCGTTGACCAGCTTCAGCACGCGTACCGCCAAAGCCGGGAAAACCCCCTGCAACTGGCCCGCATCGACGCCCGCATCAAGCAACTGCGCGAAGCGGAACAGCAGATGCGCAACCTCTGATAACGACAAAGACAAAAGGACGTCCCCAATGAGCACTTCCCCCGTGATCATCTGGCACAACCCGCGTTGCTCCAAAAGCCGCCAGACCCTGGCCCTGCTGGAGGAGCGAGGCATCACCCCCGACGTGGTGAAATACCTGGAAACGCCCCCGGGCGCTGACGACATCCAGGCGGTACTGGCCAAACTGGGCCTGACTCCCCGCCAACTGATGCGCACCAAAGAGGACGAGTACAAGGCTCAGAATCTGGCCGACGCGGACGACGCCACTCTGGTGGCCGCCATGGTCGCCACCCCCAAGCTGATCGAACGGCCGGTGGTGATCGTCGGTGACAAAGCCGCCCTGGGTCGCCCGCCGGAAGCGGTACTGGAGATCCTGCCATGACGGCGATGGCCTCCGGCACAACCCGCTGGTTGTGGCTGGCCCGCGCAGGCTATCTCAGCAGTCTGGTGTTGATCCCATTGTGGATATTGGTGATTGACGGCGACAGCCCCTACAGCCTAGGTTTCAGAGTGGGCCTTTTGATCCCCCTGTTTCTGCCCGCCGTGGGCTTATTGAAGGGCCGCCCTTACACCCACGCGTGGTCTGGCTTTATCGCCAGTTTGTACCTGCTCTGGAGCGCCACCAGCTGGTGGGTCAGCCCGGACCAGCGGGGCATCGGCAGCGCCGCGATCATCGCCCTGCTGCTGTGGCTGCTGGCCAGCACCTATTACGCCCGCCATCGTGGGCGTGAACTGGGGTTAGGACTGAAAAAACAACGTAACAAGACCTGAGCCGGTTGCCGCGAGGGTCAAGAACGACAGGAGTCGAAGTATGACCAGATGGATGTTGGTACCCCTCTTGACCCTCACCCTGACCGCCTGTGGCGGCGGGGATGGTGATGAACCGGGCAATTCGCTGCCGGATTCCGTGACGATCCGCCTCTCCGACAGCGCAGGCAGCATCGGCGTAGGGCAGTCCGTAGCCCTTTACGTCGACGCTGGGGACAGTCGCGATTACCGCTACCAGTGGCGCCAGATCACCGGCCCGACGGTGGCCGTGGCCAACCCCCGCTCCCCCATCGCCGCCTTTGAGGTGCCCGCCAGCGGCAACTACACCTTTGAAGTGACCGTTTCCGACGCCAGCGGCGCGACCCTCAGCGGATCGGTGAGCTTTACCCCAACCGGCGCCGACGACGGTTTCAACATCGCCCGTGACCACATGGTGACCGAAGGCAACCGGGTCAGCCTGCGGGTGCAGTCCCTGCCCGTGACCGATCCGGATACCGGACAAACCCTCTGGTTTGAACCGGGCAACATCCAATGGCAGCAAACCGGCGGCCCGGCGGTCACCAACTGGGTCAACGAGGAGCCGGAGCTGCTGTTGTTCACCACCCCCAGCGTCAGCCGGGACACCCTGCTGACCTTTAAGGCCACCGGCGTCATCGAGGGGGATATCCTGACCGAAGACACCGTCTGGGTGCTGGTGACCAACGAGGCCCCGGTACCTCAAGACTCCCTGATGGCACTGGTGGGCGACGGGTTGAACAAGCCCGGGTTTGCCCGGGTGCAGGCCTATCGCAGCAACAGCCAGTGGGCGCCGGCGCTTGAACACTGCGTTTACGACCCCCAGTTGATCAACCCCTGCCCCATGAGCGACCTGCCCCTCATTGGCACCGAAGCGGGCGGTGACCCGAGCATCGATCAGGTGCTGGACCGGCTGCTGGTGTCCCACCCCTGGATGGGCGAGCAGTTTGAGGCGTTCCTGCGCCAGCAGGAGCAGAACGGCAACGCCGACTTCCGCCGCCTGCTCAGCGCCGTGTCGGCGGTGGTGATCAGCTACGACGTGCGCCCCTCCTTCTACTGGGTGGTCACCGGCGCCATCTACCTCGACCCGGAAGACCTCTGGGTAACGCCCTGGCAGCGGGACACCATCAACGAAGCCCCGGATTACCGCAGCGGCTTTGGCTCCGCCCTGCAGTTCCTGATGCCCTGGCGCTACACCCTGAACAACGACTACGCCAGCCTCTATTACCCCCAGTGGGCCCGGGTTGAGCGTCCGCTTCAGGCGCTGGAACCGGACCTGGCCAGCCTGCTCTACCACGAGCTGGCGCACGCCAATGACTTCTTCCCCCGCGCCATCCAGCCGGGCCTGAGTGCCCCGACACTCTGGGACGCCTACCTGGCGCGCAGTGACAGCGGCATCGTCTCCGACAACCTGAACAGCAGCTATCCGCTGGGCAGTGAGGAGATGTACAGCCTGGCGGCCGTCTCCTTCGGCGGGGAGACCCCCACACTGGCCGAGCGCAACTACCGCCCATCGGACGTCACCGGCTTCTTCGAACCGGATCGCGCCAGCGATTTCTACGCCTACTCCACCCCGCGGGAAGATCTGGCAATGCTGTTTGAAGAAGCGATGATGCAGCACCGCTTCGGCCTGCTGCGTGATGTGGCCGTGACCACGCCGCGGTCCACCACACCCGCCCTCGACCTGATCGTGGATTGGGGCCAGCGGGGCCGCATTGGCGAGCTGAAACTGGCTGACCGGCTGACGTTGGTGCTGAACGCCCTGCTGCCGGAGGAGAGCGGCCTGGTGACCACCCTGGACACCCCCATCCCGATGCGCCCCGGTGAAAACTGGTTTGATAATCTGGAACTGGGCAACCCGGGCGCCATGCCGGCACTGTCGCCGCTGGACAGCTTTGCCACACCGGCCACACAGGGGCGCTGGTACGACGGCCCCCGCCACACCCACGGGCTACCCACCCTGCATTGATCAGCAACGGGGCCACGACGGCCCCGTTTTTTTGTCCCCTTGTTCGCCCTCAGGCCAGAAAGGCCAGGTACGCCTGCAGGATGATCAGGTTAACGATGTCGATAAAGAACGCGCCGACAATGGGCACCACCATAAACGCCTGGGGCGAAGGGCCGTACCGGTTCACCACCGAGCCCATGTTCATCACCGCCGTGGGCGTCGCCCCCAGGCCGAAGCCGCAATGCCCGCTGGCGATGGTGGCCGCATCGTAGTCACGCCCCATCGCTCGGAAGGTGACGAGGTAGGTGAACACCCCGATCGCCGCCGACTGCACCGTCAGGATGATCAGGAAGGGCACCGCCAGATCGAAGATGTTCCACAGCTTCAGGCTCATCAACGCCATCGCCAAAAAGAGCGACAGGGATACCGTTCCCATAATATCCAGCGTTTCCGTTTCCAGTTTTTTTATTCTGGTGACTTCCAGAATATTGGTGATCACCACACCGATAAACAGCGCGTAAACAAAATCCGGGATCATAAGCCAGCGAATATTTAATCCCTTGACCACACCTTCAAGATATTTTGCGCCACTGACACACACCAGAAGAATAAAGAGCAACTCAATCACTTTCTTTGCCGTGACTTTTCCTCTTCATATTCGTTGTAGGTCACCACGTCGGGATGATGACGATGCTGGGCAACGGTGCCGTACGCGGAGGTCAGTTTGTGCCGGTCAATCAGCCGTTGTGCCACCGGGCTGCCGATGATGCCGCCGGCAATGAGGCCGAAGGTGGCCGAAGCCATGGCGATCTCCAGCGTATTGCTCAGACCGTAGGTCTCCTCGAGCGTTTTCGCCCAGGCCGCACCGGTACCGTGGCCACCGGACAGGGTGATGGAGCCGGCGATCAGCCCCAACAGCGGGTCCAGCCCCAGCAGGCTCGCCAGCGACACGCCAATGCCGTTCTGCATCACGATGCAGAGCGAGGCGATTAGCAGAAACAGCACCACCTTGGCGCCCCCGCGGACCAGTTGCGTATAACTGGCAGACAGACCCACAGTGGCAAAAAACATCAGCATAAAGGTGTTTTGCAGCGGGAAGTCGAACACCAGCTCCACCGCGTTAAAGTGCAGCACGGTGATCCCTGCCGCCACCAACAAACCGCCCACAATGGGTTCGGGAATATTAAATCGTTTCAGTATGGGTAATTTTGAATTAATCAAATGACCCAGAAAGAGCACACTGATGGCAACCAGAAAAGATTCCAGTGGCCCCACGGAGATGACCTGACTCATATAACCTCTATAGACCTATATTTGTTTTTCTTTTATGCCGTCCATAGTCAGAGCGTAATAAAGCGGTCCATCTTTATTGCCTCCCCAGTGAGGGCCGGGGGGTCATTACGCCAAGCGCATATAATCAACAGCGAATCCGAATTTGGCGCAAGTGGAAAAGTAGCGTGAGCCGACCGCGTCACATCAATTTTTCGATCCAGTTCAAAGAACCCATATCGAGGCCCCCGAAAAAAGCGCAAAAAAACGCCAAACGAACGAGATGATGTTCGGGAAAAATCGCACAAAATGGCCGAAACTTTTTATCCCCGAGGCAGGATGACGCGGCGCTCAGAAAGGGGAGATATCACCGTTGAGGGGCGTTTTTCGATATCAGATTCCTGGCACAACGGACGCTGGCAACGAAGGGGGCCCGGGACGCTATCGTGGGGAAAAGTGCGCGCCTTTCCTGCCCCAACCGGGGCCGCTGTTGGACTACAGTTTCAGTAACCTATCTGCCCCAGGAGCCAGCATGAGTGACCCGATAGAGGGGTTTGACCGTCACGTGGTGCATGCCCCCTGTTTTACCCCGACCGAGATGGCCAACATCATTGCGGCGGCCAATGAGGAGATGATGGATGGCACCATATCCGGACGCATTGGTGACACCAGCATCCGTCGCTCCAAGGTGCACTGGCTGGACCGGGACACCTTTGACTGGGCCTATCGCCGCCTGTGGAACGTGGCACAGCAACTGAACAGCAAACACTTTGGCTTCGACATTGAGCGATTTGAAGGGCGGCTTCAGGTGGCCCGCTACCACGAGGACGACGAGGGGTTTTATACCTGGCACATGGACAACGGCCAGAAGACCGCAGGACGCAAAATCAGCCTGTCGGTGCAGCTCTCCTCACCGCGGGATTATGAAGGCGGCGAACTGCAGTTCTTCTACACCAACAAGAACAAGCCCGCCCCGCGCGAACAGGGCACCATCGTGGCCTTTCCCAGTTTTGTGATGCACCGGGTCACTCCGGTGGAACGGGGGGTGCGGTACAGCCTGGTGGCCTGGGTGGTGGGGCCGCGCTGGCGCTGAGCCTCAGAGCAGTTTTTCCGGCACCATGTAGCGCAGGAAACCGGTGCTGAAACGGGTCCACCAGCTGGTGTCCGGCTCGGTCGTAAAGCGGATCAACTCGCCATTATGGCGGGTGATCCACACCAGATCCCCCTCCTCCATCGTGACCTGGTAGGCCAGATCCAGGATCACCCGGTCCACTTCATTGGAGAAGTGTTTGGCATACGCCGGACTGTGGATCAGCACCCCAATCTCGGTATTGAGTGCCACGGAGCGGGCGTCCACGTTGAACGAGCCCACAAACAGCCCCTGCTCTTCAAATACCAGGCTCTTGGCGTGCAAACTGCCCCGGGATGCCCCTTTCCAGAAAGGCGCGCTGTCCTCTTTTCTGGGGGCTTCCAGCGGCGCCTTGTACTCAAACAACTCCACACCGCCCGCCACCAGCGCCTCCCGGTAGCGCATGTAACCGGCGTGCACCACCGGCACGTCATTGGCAGCCAGCGAGTTGGTGATGATGCGCACCCGGATGCCCCGCTCCACCATGCCGACCAGGTACTGGGTCAGCCGCTCGCCGGGGACAAAATAGGGCGAGACGATCATCAAATCCTGCTTCACCTGCGCCATCGCCTTGAGCAGCTCCGGGGCCAGATGGGTGTCGCTGGAGAAGCTCAGGCCCGCCACTTTGCCCGGATCGTCGTAGATCAGTTTGGTGGTGCCCCAGGAGAAGTCTTCGCCCTTTAAGGTGCGCAGCCGGTCCATCGCCGCCGCCAGCGCCTTGGCGTAACGGCTGGCCCGGGCTTCCTCCATCTGGCGTTCGGCCAGGATCCGGTAAGCCTCGAGATCCGCCTCTGGCGAGCGCCCCTCGCCGAAGCGCGCCAGCGGGTAGGACCAGGGGCTGTTCCAGTAGAGGTCAAACTGAATGGAGACCTCCTCCACCACCGCCCCCTGGCACAGCACGTCCAGGTCACCGAACACCACCTCCTCGGTGGCATTGAAATACTCGTCACCGATGTTGCGGCCGCCGAGTATGGTCAGGGCGTTGTCGACGGTGAACGTCTTGTTGTGCATCCGCCGGTTGACTCGGGTGAAGTCGGTCAGAAAACCGGACACCCGGCGATCCCGGTTGGCAAAGGGGTTAAACAGGCGGATCTCGATATTGGGGTGGGCATCCAGGCCGAACAGCACATCGGTTTTGCCCGCGGTGTCCAGGTCATCCAGCAGCAGGCGAACCCGCACCCCGCGGTCCGCCGCCGCCAGCAGACGCGCGTGCAACGCTCGTCCGGTGAGGTCGTCGTGCCAGATGTAATACTGCAAATCCAGGCTTCGTTCCGCCGCTTCCACCATGCCAAAACGGGCGACAAAGGCGTCCATCGCGTCGTTCAGCAGCAACGCGCCGCTCTCCCCGGGATGGGTGTCCACGTCTCGGGCCAGCACCTGGGTCAACGGGGTTTCCCCGCCTTGACGGAGGGTCCAGGTTGGCGGTGCGGGCTCCCGCTCAGGCAGCTGCGCGCAGCCGCCAAGAAGCAGCCCAAAGGCGAGCAGGAAGGTAAGGGGCGACAGGGGGGCGGACTGCCGGACTCCGCTTTGGACAGTTTTCATCATCGTACTGAATTTACAGGCCGTTGCCTTAGTATTAGTCGCAGTGATGGTCCCGATGCAAGGCTCTATACTGAGGCCAGCCCCACGAACGGAGTCCAACATGTTCCGAATTGCTGTCTTGCTCACACTGAGTGTCCTGCTTGGCGCCTGCAGTCAGGTCGAGCCCATCCGGGTGGATGAACGTCATGAGGGGCGCAGCCTGTTGCTGCGAACGGGCCAGAGCCTGATCGTCAGTCTGGAGTCCAATCCCAGTACCGGATTCGGCTGGTATCGGGTGGAACCCACCGAGCCGATTCTGGTGATGGAGGGGGAGCCCCGGTTTATCCCCGGGGAAGGCGCCGAACTGGCGGGCGCGCCCGGGCGGCAGGAGCTGGTTTTTGTCGGGGGGCGTAAAGGGGTGACCACGCTCAAACTGACTTATGGCCGGGCGTGGGAAACACCGACACCGTCCACCCAGCACTATCTGCTTCAGGTGACGGTGGAGTAAGCGCTCAGAGGTGCAGGATCTCTTTGACGAAGGGGATGGTCAGCCGGCGCTGGGCCACCATGGAGGCCTTGTCCAGCCGGTCCAGCACCTCAAACAGGGTACGCAGGTCCCGGGCCAGGCGGGTCAGCAGGAAGCGTCCCACCTCCTCTTCCAGGTCGAGGCCGCGCATCTTGGCCCGACGCTGCAGCGCCGCCAGCTTGGCGTCGTCCGAGAGCGGGTGCAGCTGATAGTGGATGCCCCAGTTCAGGCGGGAAACCAGATCCGGCAGCAGAAAGCCCGCCTGACTGGCCGGAGAGCGGGCCGACACCACCAGACGACAGGTGCCCTTCTCCCGTACGCGGTTGTAGAGGTTGAACAGCGCCTCTTCCCAGATCGGGTGGCGGCACACCTCATCGATGTCATCCAGGCACACCAGCGCCAGATCCTCCAACCCGTCCAGAATGGCCGGCGACATGGAGGCGTGGATCCCCAGAGGAAGATAGAAGGTGGGTCGCCCCAGCTCACTGGCGTAAACGCAAGTGGCGTGAAGCAGGTGGGTGCGGCCCGATTTGCCGCTGCCCCACAGGTAGGTCACGGTTTCCCCTTCGCCGGCCGCGGCCTGGCGCAGTGAATCGATCAGTTGCTGATTGCCCGCAGGGTAATAACTGCGAAAGGTCTCATCATCAGGCAGATGAACAGGCAATGACAGCTGAGTCGGGGCACGGGATGTCACTAGACAGGGGAACTCCAGTTAAAAGAACCGGACCAGTTTACCACGGCCCGGTCTGGGATCAGCGATCCTCCCAGCGATAGCGGGGTTGATCGCCGAGATCTTGTTCAAAACCGTCTTCATCACTCACCAGCGTGACGCGGGATTCCAGCGAAAGCAGCTGATCCAGCTCATTCATCCCGCCGATCATCTCCAGATCGAAGGTGACGGTACGTCCCATCACGCTGTGGATGGTGAGGTCCTGCACCGGCGCCAGACTGCGCAGGTAGCGCTCCAGGGCAACCAGTTGCTCAATGTCGCCGGAGATTTCAAACACCAGCTGGGTTTCCCCGGTGCTCTCACCCGCCACGGCGGCATAACGGCTGGCGTAGTACGCCGCCAGATCCGCCATCATGGCCGAGAGGGCCTCCTGCTGACTGCCGGCCTGCCCCTCACGACGCACCAGCGCCCGGTGCAAGCCGTACTCCGACGCCTTCTTGGGCGCGTACAGGCTCATGTGGTAAGCCCACTGCTCACCCTGGCGGGCGATGCGGCCACTGAGGAAGAAATCCGGACTGTAGCGGGCGCTGGCTTCGGCGATGGGGCCGACGAAGTTGCCCCAGACGTCGTTGATGCTGACCGCCATGGTGTCTTCCAGATCCAGCAGCGGCATCAGCACCGGCAAACCGCGCAGTGCCGCGTCCTGCTCCAGGGCGTCGGTCTGCGATGCGGTGTCGGAGAGCAGCACCCGGCCCTCCTCGGGGTCATCCAACGCCAGCCAGATCAGGGTCTGGGGACGCTGCGCACCCCAAAGCGGCAAGCCGGTGGCCTGCAGCTGCTGGTTGATGCGCTGGGCATCAAAGCTGACCTCCAGGCGCAGCGGCGGCCCGCTCTGGTAGCCGTAACTGAGCAGCACGTTATTGGCCTGTCGCAGCAGGGATTGCGCCTCGGGCCGGCTGGCCACGGTGGCGTCACCGGTCACCCGGACCAGCACCTGCGCCAGGGCATCCTGGATCGCCGCCCGCTGATCGGCGTTGCTGCGGGATGCCACCGGCACCTCGCCACGATAAAGGTCCGCCACTTGTGCCGCCATGACTGTCATGGGCAGGCACAGCAACAGGGAAAGTATCAATCGCACAGTCAATGCTCTCGTTGCTGAGTCTGAGCGAAGTCTACCATAGGCCGGAGGATTCATGCGCCTTCGCGATGGCGCTTAACGGCTTATGGCAGCAACAAAAAAGGGGAAACCCTCAGGCTTCCCCTTTTGTCGGCTCACTGCCCGCTTACTTGGACTTGGGCAGGACCAGGTTCAGCAGGATGGCGGTGATGGCACACAGTGCGATCCCTTCCAGTACGAAATCGCCGAACGGGAAGGCCATGCCGCCGATACCAAACACCAGAGTGACCGCAACGATCACCAGGTTGCGGGAGTCGCTCATGTCCACCTGGTGTTTCACCAGGGTGTTCATACCAACCGCTGCGATGGAACCGAACAGCAGGATCATAATGCCGCCCATCACCACGGTGGGAACGGTCATCAGGAACGCACCGAACTTGCCGATCAGCGCCAGGGTGATGGCAGAAACCGCCGCCCAGGTCATCACTTTCGGGTCGTAGGTCTTGGTCAGCATCACC
>CAZWED010000047.1:0-14690 GCA_964632645.1 uncultured Ferrimonas sp.
GCGGCCATGATGTGGCAGTGATCCGTCAGTGGATGTCTGCTGCTGCCCCCGGCTGGCAACCCGCTAGTGATTTGATGGCGCGTTATGCCAATCTTGAGCATATCTGGCTGTTGGACTGCTTATGGCTTGCCGAGGTGCACCGAGAAGGCGATGGACAGACAACCCATGCCGGTCAAGATCAATCCCGCACCTCTGCTGACCAATTCTCATCCGCTTACCAATTCTCATCCGCATATCGGGGCGCTGCTGAGGTTTTACCCCGGCAGCTGATGGTGCTTGGCGGCGAGCTGGCACGCTTCGAGCTGTCGAGTGAACTGCTTGCCGTTGCCCGAAGCAAGGGCATTGAAGTGGTGCTGCTAAAGGAGCTCAGCTTTGATTACTGCGCCGATGCGCTGACCATGTTGCCGTCACTGGTGAGCCGGGACGATAACGGCGCGCCCCAGCTGTATGTCTCAGGCAAGGAGCAGTCTCATCTGCCGCTGAAAGCCTATCTGGTCTTGGATGAGATGCCCCCAGGCGCCGTGGAGGTGCAAATGGATGACAAGGATGCAGTGGCCGGACTGTCAGTCAATCAGGTGGCCGCTGATTCCTTTTCGAAGGCGTCGGTATCCAAAGCTGCGGCTCAGTCTCAACAAGGCAAGAGCCAGCTTGGCACTGTGGTGGTGGCGCTCTGTTTAATCCTCATTACCGCCGGGATCATCTATAGCCTCTGAGGCTGGCCTTTGCACTTGTGTGGCTGTGTCAGTCGAGATTGAAAAAGGCTTTGATTTCATCGATACGGCACATGGCGTCCTGATAACCCAGCTCAATCAGGGCGTTGGTGTAGGCCTTTTCGAACAGCAGGTAGGACACAATACTCGAGTCCGACTCTTCACTGATCCCAATCAGCCCCAGCAGACTGCGGATGGCAAAAGGCATTTCCCGGTAGTAGCGGGCTGCAAGCTCGGTTAAATCCTCTGAAGGCTTAATAACCAGGGTGGTGATGGGCTTGAGGTTCAAGCGGTCACGGCTCTCCTGAGGGATAAGCTTGAGGGTATTGTTTATCCGCTCAAGACGTTCAAGGTCGCTGTTGAGGGTATCGGAAAAGATGGTATCCAGCAGGTGACCCGCCACAGTGGCCGTTTTCGGATGGTGCTCCATCTCACGGGTTTCCTGCTTGTGGGGACTGTCGAGGTTAATCACCAGAATACGTTCGGCCCCCAGGTGGATGGGGCTTGCCAGCGGCGCCAGCTGGTGCACTGAGCCATCGCCATAATAATGCTGCTTGAGCTTGATGGACGGGAACACCAGCGGAATGGCCGAACTTGCCAGCAAATGCTCGGTGTTGAGCCGGGTGCGCTCGCCGCTTCGGCGCGCGCGCTGCCAGTTGTCTATATCCCGCGAGGCCTGAAAAAAGGTCACCGAGCGGGAGTTGTTATAGCAGGATGTGTCCACCGACAGCGCGGTGAGGGCGCCGGATTTGATATTGCGATCGATACGGCCAAAATCGATAAGCTCATTCAGCAGTTTTCGCAGCGGCTCGTTATCCAGCAGACTGCCGGCGTCGGTGCTGACCTTGTCGTGCTGCATGCCTTTGAGCGCCATGCGGCTTAAGTGTTTCATCACTCCACCCAGGGAGCTGGTGTACACCTTGGAGGTTTCAAAGTGGCGCCACACCCACTCGAGCTTACGCACGCCGAGGTGAAAACAGGAGGCGTGGGTGGCGATGGAGGTGCCATTGATCGCCCCAGCCGAGGTGCCGCACACAATCCGAAACGGAATGCCGTGGTTTCGTGGATAGAACTGAACTATGGCTTTGAGTACCCCGACCTGATAGGCCGCCCGGGCCCCACCGCCACCCAGCACCAGTGCAGTGGATGATGGCAAGACTTGCTCCAATTTCTTGATAGTTAATTCAATTAAAGCTGCTTGATGCCGGGCTTGGCAATGGTGCGGCATAAAAAAAGCACCCCGGAGGGTGCTTTCTGTGGTTCAGTGGCGCGCTGTAGATCAGGCGCGGGTGAACTGGCTCTTGAGGAAGTCGACGATTTGATCGAAGGGTACTTCGCTCTTTTCGCCGGTGCGGCGGTTCTTGTACTCGAACACGCCTGCATCGATGTTGCGATCGCCAATCACCACGGCATGGGGCACGCCCATCAGTTCCATATCGGCGAACATCACGCCCGGACGCTCTTTACGGTCATCAAACAGCACTTCGAAACCGGCTGCGGTCAGCTCGTTGTAGAGCTGCTCGGCAATTTCAGTCACCCGGTGTGACTTGTGCATGTTCATTGGCAGAATACCCACGGTGAACGGGGCAATGGCTTCCGGCCAAACGATGCCGCGATCGTCATGGTTCTGCTCGATGGCGGCAGCCACGATACGGCTTACGCCCACACCGTAACAGCCCATGAGCATGATTTGCGATTTGCCGTTTTCGTCCAGTACGGTGGCATTCATGGCTTCTGAGTACTTGTTACCCAGCTGGAAGATGTGACCCACTTCGATACCGCGGGCGAAGGCATAGGTGCCTTTGCCATCTGGGGTGGCTTCGCCTTCCACCACGTTGCGGATGTCGGCGCCCTGCACCAGCGGCAGATCGCGCTCCCAGTTGATACCGAACAGGTGTTTGCCATCTTCGTTGGCACCGGCGGCAAAGTCGCTCATTACCAGCACGCTGTGGTCGGCAATGACAGGCATCTTGAGGTTTACCGGACCGATAGAGCCAGTACCGGCACCCACGGCGGCGCGGATTTCCGCTTCACCGGCAAATTCCAGCGGTGAGGCAACCAGCTCCAGCTTGTCGGCCTTGATTTCGTTCAGTTCGTGGTCGCCACGTACCAGCAGGGCAACCAGAGGCGCTTCTTCGGTCGCGCCTTTAACAATCAAAGTCTTGATGGTCTTTTCGATGGCCACGCCAAACTGCTCAACCAACTCGGCGATGGTTTTGGCGTTGGGGGTGTCCACGGTGCGCAGCGCTTCGGTGGCTTCACCACGAGGCTCGGTTGGCAGCGGGGACTCAGCTTTCTCGATATTAGCGGCGTAGTCGCTGCCGGTGGAGTAGGCAATCAGGTCTTCACCGCTTTGGGCCAGTACGTGGAACTCGTGGGACACGCTGCCGCCGATGGATCCGGTGTCGGCCAGCACAGGGCGGAATGCCAGACCCATGCGGCTGAAAATGTTGCTGTAGGCGGTGTACATGGCCTGGTAGGTTTCATCCAGGGTCTCTTGATCCAAATGGAAAGAGTAGGCGTCCTTCATCAGGAACTCACGTGAGCGCATTACGCCGAAACGGGGGCGCACTTCGTCACGGAACTTGGTCTGGATCTGGTACAGGTTCAGCGGCAACTGCTTGTAGCTGTTCACCTCGTAACGAACCAGGGCGGTGATCACCTCTTCGTGGGTCGGGCCCAGAACGAAGTCGCGGTCGTGACGATCCTTGAGGCGGGCCATTTCGGCGCCCATGTCGTCCCAACGGCCGGTTTCCTGCCACAGGTCCGCAGGTTGAACGACCGGCATCAGGGTTTCCACCGCACCGGCCCGGTTCATCTCTTCGCGGACAATGTTTTCCACTTTGCGCAGAACGCGCAGACCGCTTGGCAGCCAGGTGTACAGACCGGCAGCAAGCTTACGGATCATGCCGGCGCGCATCATCAGCTGATGGCTGACGATTTCCGCGTCGGAGGGTGTCTCCTTCATGGTGGAGATCAGGGTTTGGCTGGTACGCATGGTTGTGGGATCCAACTGCAGAAAAGTAGCCGAGTATTTTATCAATTCAATGGGACAAGTCTATCGCCCTGCGTCCCACAATAATGCGGATTCCGTTGGCAGTGAAGGGCGCAATCTCCTACCCTGATGTCATCAACACGGACGTTTCGAGGCCAAGGATCAAGGTGCGTCGTTCTCTTTTCCTGCTGCTCATCTCATTGCTGGGGTGCGCGCTCTCTCTGGGCGTGGCATTTCACATTGCCAAATCGGAACAAACGCTGCTCGAGGAGGAGTTCCGCCACGCGGCGGATACCCAGGCCCAACTGGTCAGCTGGCACCTGGAGTCGGTGTTCGAAACCCTCAATCAACTGGCGGTGCTGTTTCAGGGCTCCGAATCGGTGAGTGCCGGCGAGTTTGCTCTGGTGGCGGAGGGGATGATCAGCCGTCATCGGGAGATCCGGGCGCTGGAGTGGGTGCCGGTGGTGCCTCATGCGCAGCGGGCGGAGCGGGAATCGGCCTGGCAGCATCGCTATCCCGGTTTTACCTTCAGCGAAGCGCTGGATGGGGTGATGGTGGAGGCCCGCCCCCGTCAGACCTACTATCCCGTCTATTTCGTCGAGCCCCTGGCGGGCAATGAGCAGGCGTTCGGATTTGACCTGGGCTCGGAGCCGGTGCGCCTGCGTACCCTGAACGAGGCGCGGGATCAGGGGGAGATGCGTGCCACCGCGGCGCTGAGGTTGGTGCAGGATGGCGAGATCAGCCCTTCGGTGCTGGTGATGTTGCCGGTCTACCGGGGCGCGCCGGGCACCCTGTCCAACCGGCGAAGCAGCCTGATGGGCTACGTGCTTGGGGTGTTCCAGATCGAGCCTCTGGTGCAGATCCTGTTCTTCAACCGCACCGACAACCGCATCGATTACCGACTGCTGGACGACACCGAGGACGGGGCCGTGCTGGCCACCATCGGCGCCTTCGATGAGCGGATGGCGCAGTGGCGTCATGACGTTGCCCTGAAGACGGTGGCGGGCCGCCAGTGGCGCCTTCAGGCTCTTCCCCAGACCGGCTTCTTTCAGGACCAGCGCAGCGTGCTGCCCTGGACCATCGCCCTGGGAGGCCCGTTGCTGGTGCTGATCCTGGCGAGCATGGTCCATCAGCTGACGCAGCGCAATCGCGCGATTGCGGCCCTGGTTGAGCGCCGCACCGAAGAGCTGGACGCCGCCAACCAGAAGTTGATCCAACTGACCCTGACCGACAGCCTCACCGAGGTGGGCAACCGGCGCCAGTTTGATCAATGGCTGGGGGCCGAGTGGGACGCCGGACGGCGCAGCACCCGACCACTGACGCTGATGCTGGCGGACGTGGACTACTTCAAGGCGTACAACGACAACTACGGCCACCGGGCCGGGGATAAGGCGTTGCGACAAATTGCGGCCACCTTCAAAGCCCGCCTGCACCGTCCGCGGGACCTGGTGGCGCGCTATGGGGGCGAGGAGTTTGCCCTGTTGCTGCCGGAAACCGCCGACAACGTGCCGTTGCTGGCGCAGGCGCTCTGTGATGCGATTGCCGGGCTGGGGATCCGCCACGAGCATGGTGGTGTGGCTGGTGTGGTGACGGTCAGCATCGGCGTGGCCACGCTGGTGCCGGGCGGGGAGCAGACGCCGGAAAACCTGGTGGAGCTGGCGGACCAGGCCCTGTACCGGGCCAAATCCGAAGGGCGTAACCGGGTGGTCTGTTACGGCGCCAAAACGCCGCTGTTGCTGGCCCCCGAAGCCGCGGACTGATCGTCCCGACGATCCCCGATGATGCGGGCCGGGCTACCGGCCACCTTGGCGTAGGGCGGCACGTCCCGGGTGACCACCGCGCCCATGCCGATCACCGCGTGATCGCCGATGGTCACGCCATCGACAATGCCCGCCCGGGCGCCAATCCACACGTCCTGGCCAATCACCACCCCGCGAGAGGTCACCGGCTGCTGGTAGAGCGGCCGATCCAGCGCCATGCCATGATTGAAGGCGTAGATGGAGACGCCATGGGCGATGCGGGTTTGCCGTCCGATGCGGATGCCGGCGCGACCGCCGTCGAGACTGCAGCCGTGGTTAATGCTCACTTCCCCCTCAATGTGGATGGGGCCGTGCAAAAAGCACTGGGCGGCGATCATGGTGCGGGCACCGATGTGCACCGGCCGACCCGGCTCGGCAAAGAGCGCGAGGTCCGGCGCCAGAAAGCACGCCTCCTCAATGGTGACGGTTTCCAGCGCGGCCAGCCGGGCCTGGATCGCCGCTTGCCAGGGCTCGGCCCAGGCTTTGTGTTTGGGTTTGAGGCGGTAGTAGAGCCAGGGCATCCAGGCCAGTCGGCGCTGATGCTGAAGGCGGTAATCCTCAGGCGTCGGTGAGTTCACACCCGCACCACCGCGCAGACGCTGTTCACCCCGTCGATCACCTGCCAGCGCAGGTCCCAATCGTAGAGCTGGACGCCATAGACCCGTTCAGGCTCAGCCTGTTGATAGGCCGGGCGGGGATCCTGCGCCAGCACCTGTCGCGCCAGTTCGACAAAACCGGGATGGGCCCGCTCCGCTTCGGCCAGGGCCGGTTCCGCCTGAGCCTGCACCGTCATCCCCATGGTGGGCGGCGCTTCGTGGGCATACCCTCCCTGGGCCTCAGGGTGGGCGTCGGAGTAGGGGATATAGGGCTTAATGTCGTAGATCGGCGTGCCATCCAGCAGGTCAATGCCCGCCACCTCGAGGTAGTGCTGCTTGCCCTCCTGACCGATGCCGTGCAGGCGCACTACGGAGAGGCCCAGACCGTTGGGCCGGAAGGTGGAGCGGGTGGCAAACACCCCAAGACGGGTGTTGCCGCCGAGGCGTGGCGGGCGCACCGTGGGTTTCCAGCCCTGGGCCTGGTTTTCGTGAAAGCCCCAGATCAGCCACAGGTGGGAAAACTGCTCCAGCCCCTTGAGGATCTCGGGCCGGTTACACTCCCCCTGCAGCACCAGCCGGCCAATGGCCGCCGGCACCAGATTGGGTTGTCGCGGTATGGCGAACTTCTGGCGATAGGGGGACTGGCACAGGGCAACCGGGGTCAGCAGGTGCTCAGTCATCCTGAGTCTCCTGCTTCAGGGCTTTGCCATAGCAGGCCCGGGCGCTGACGCAGCCCGGTTGCTCCTCCAGCGTAATGCACTGATGCAGCTTTACCGCGTTGGCGCCGAGCTTGCCCGCTTCCAGGCGCATCTCGGTGCGGGCGTCGGCATCGTTGGCGGGCACATCCTGGGGACGCTGCTGGCAGCTAATCCCCTCCACCAGCCCCAGCACTTGCGCGTTGCCAACCGGCGTGTCAGGACTCAGCAGCACCACCTGACTGGGGGCGAAATACTGCTCGAACTCGGCACGGTCCAGGTTGGAATCGAAGGCGTAGTGGCCAGCGCAGCCAGCCAGGGCGATACCGCAAAGCGGCAGGAGGGCAAGAAGACGGGGCATAAGCGAATCAGAATGACCAGAGTATGCCCCGATTGTATCAAGGATTTATCAGCGTTGACGGTACTTTTGGTAGAGCCGCTCGTGGCGGTTATCCAGGTCGACCTTGCGGCCGTCCAGGTAGAGGCCAATCACATTGCCTTTCGCCATATCCAGCAGGTCGCCCTGGGTGATCACCAGGCTGGCACGCTGGCCCACGGCCAGGTCACCCAGCCCCTCGACGCCAAGTATCCGCGCCGGCACCTCGGTAATGGCGGCCAGGGCCACTTCCCGGGGCAGACCATAGGCCACCGCCTGACCGGCGGCAAAGGCCAGGTTGCGGCTGTCCCAGCTGCCGGTCCAGGCCAGGGCCAGGGTGATGCCGCTGTCGTGCATCAGGGCGGGCAGGGAGAAGGCGTGATCGTAGGGCTCGTCGATGCGGCGGGGCAAGCCGTTGGCGTGGGTGTAGATCACCGGGATCGCCATTGCCACCAGGCGGTCGGCCACATGGATGGCGTCGTAACCGCCCACCACGACGGCTTTGAATCCGTACTGCTGGACCAGATCCAGGGCCTGATTGATCTGTCGGGCGTCGTCGGCATGGACAAACAGGGTGAGGCGGCCCTCAAACAGCGGACGCATCGCTTCCCAGCGGGTGTCCACGGGTCGGCTGCCGTCCTGAGCCAGGTGGTAGCGACGGGCGGCCTCAAAGGTCTCCCTGACCTCCTCCAGACGTGCCTGCCGTTGGCTCTGGGCATTTTTGCGGGCCTCGGCGTCGCCTTGGGGCAAGTCCGCCCGGGGCCAATACAGGTGGAGGCCGGTGTCCTGTTGGACCAGGCTGTCGCGCACGTTCCAGCCGTCCAGCACCACCAGGGCCGAGCGGCCGGCCAGCAGGTCACCTTCGGGCACCAGCTGGGCGTAACCGATGCCGTTGCGCCGTACCGTCGGGATCACCTCGGAGTCCGGGTTAAAGGCCACGCTGGCGCGCAGCTGGGGGTTGTGGTCAGTCACTTCGTAACTGTCCACGGTGCTGCGGACCATGCCGATTTCGCGCAGTCCCAGCTGGCTGTTGAGGGCCACCATCGACGGGTAGAGGTGGTAGCCGGACAGATCCCGGACTTCGGCGTCGGCGGGAACGGTCAGGTCGCGACCAATGGCCTGGATCCTGCCGTCGGCCATCAGCAGATCCGTTTCGGGCAACATGCCCTGGCCGAGGGTGTGGAGCGTGGCACCGCGGAGCAGCACCGGGCCCTGTGCCTGGCCCGGCAGCAGGTCGTGGGCCTGGGCCGGGAGCAGGCTGGCCACCAGGGCCAAAGTGAGAGTCAACAATCGCATGCTTTGGATTCCTTAGTGGTGATGCATGACCAGCCGGCCATTCACAAAGTGGCTGATGGAGTCGCAGTGCCATTCCGGTGTTTCTTCCGGTGTGACGTCGCTGTCGCCGCTGCCTGCCGGGGCGTCGTCCTCCAGCACCTTTTGCAGCAGGGCCTGGCGCTCTTCGGCAATGCGGCGTCGTTCGGCCTGGTCCCGCTGGCGATCAAAATAGGCCTTACCGGCAATCCAGGTGGTTTCCGCCCGGGCGTAGACTGAGAGCGGGTTGTCGTTCCACAGCACCAGGTCGGCTTGCTTGCCCGCCTCAATGGAGCCTACAAGGTGGTCGATCTTCAACTGCTGGGCCGGGTTGAGGGTGATCATCTTCCACGCCGCCTCCGGACTCATGCCGCAGTACATCACTGACTTGGCCGCTTCCTGGTTGAGCTTGCGGATCAGGTCCCGGCTGTCGGAGTTGATGCTGGTATTGACCCCTTGCTCGGTCATCAGGCACGCGTTCTGCGGAATCGCGTCATACACCTCGAACTTGTACGCCCACCAGTCGGAGAAGGTGGACGCGGTGGTCCCCGCCGCCGCCATCTCGCGGGCCACCTTGTAGCCTTCGAGGATGTGCGTAAAGGTCTGGACCTTGAAATCCATCTCCTTGGCCAAGTCCAGCAGGGCGATGATTTCGGACTGGACGTAGGAGTGGACATGGATATTCCGTTGCCCTTCCAGAATCTCCGCCAGGGCTTCCAGCCGGAAATCCGTGCGGGGCGCCAGGGTGCGGCGTTGGGCGCTGCGCCCCAGTTCGTCATACTCGGCCTGGGCGCTGCGGTATTCGCGGGCGGCCTGGAAGGCGTCGCGATAGAGGGCTTCGACTCCCATCCGGGATTGCGGGTAACGGGTGACGTAGTCGTCTCCCCAGTTGGACTGCTTGACGTTTTCCCCCAGAGCAAACTTGATGCTCGGCGGTGCCGCATCAAATTTCAGCCCCTCGGCGTTCTCACCCCAGCGCAGCTGGATGGTCTGGGCTTGTCCCCCGATGGGGTTGGCGCTGCCGTGCAACAGCTGGGCGGTGGTCACCCCGCCGGCCAGGGCACGGTAGATGTGGATGTCGTTGGCATCCAGCACATCGCCGATCCGCACCTCGGAGGTGATGGCGTCGGAGCCTTCGTTGGTTCCGCCGTAGAGGGCGATGTGGGAGTGCTCGTCGATGATCCCGGCGCTCAGGTGCTTGCCGGTGGCGTCGATGACCTGGTAGCCCCGGGGCGTGTTCAGGTTCTGTCCGATGGCGCGGATTTTGCCGTCCTCCACCAGCACGTCGGTGTTGGTGAGAATGCCGGCGTCGGCGGAGGTCCAGACCGTGGCGTTGCGAATGTGCAACGGAGTCGCTTCGGGCAGGGCGTCGACGCCGTAAGCGCGGTTGGGGAACGTGAGTCGGCTGACGTACGCGTCAACCCCGGAGGCTTCACTGTCGGCCTCGTCCCTGACGTCGCCATCCAGCGGCGAGAGCACCAGCGTTTCGGTGTCGCCACCCGGCAGAAGCAGGGCGCCCCGCACTCCGTTGCCGTCCGCGACTAAGGTCAGCACCGCCACGCCGGGCATGCCCAGCGCATCCAGCCGGGCTTTGGCGCTGAGGTGCTGCGCCGTCACCGACAGATCGAACAGCTCAATGGCATCGTCACCCAGCATCAGGGCGCCGCTCAGGCCATCGGCGTTGTCCAGGGAGAGTTGCAGCTCGTGCTCACCCAGGCTCAGCGCATAGTCTCCGAGGTAGGGCGCGGCGTGATCCGGATTAAGCGGGTGATACTGGCCTTGCAGGTAGAGCGCTTCAATGGTGCCGTTGTCAAACAGATCGCCGCGGGCGACCACCAGATCGGCGCGATATCCGGGGGCAATTTTGCCCGCCTGATCGGCCACACCGGCAATGCGGGCAGGCACCGTGGTCAGAGCGGCCAGGGCGGTTTCCTCACTCAAGCCGTGGGCGAGGGCGGTGCGCAGGCGGGGCCAGAACTGTTCCTGTTCGATGCCGTGCTGGGTCAGGGCGAAAGACAGGCCCGCCCCGGCGACGGCGGCCGGGTTGCCGGGGGAGCGCTCCCAGTGACGCAGTTGCTGCAGGGTGATGTCCAGAGCGTCACCCACACTGTCCAGATTGGGTTTTGCCGCCTGCTTCAGCGGCAGGATAAGGGTGGCCTGCCAGCGGGTCAGGGCTTCGAGACGCTCGAACTCCAGACCGGTGCCGACCAGGGTCGGTTTAACGTCAAACTCGCCGAGCAGGCTCAAAGCCCGAAGGGTGTCATCCGGGTGATGGCTGGCGAAGATCACCGATTGATTGGGCAGGTCACGCAGGGCGTCCAGGCTGAGCTGGGTGTCCAGTGTGTTCACCGCCGACTTGCCCTTCTCGTCCTGATACCAACGGGCATCAGACAGGGTCTGGCGGATCAGGGCCATCGCGCCCATGATGGATGCGGGGTACTCCTGGTAGGCGCTGCCGCGATCGAAACTGAGCTGGTGGGCGCCGTCGGACTGGTAGATCAGTTCGTGGCTGTTGCCCTGGGCCAGGGAGACGGTGACGCCCCGCCCCTGAAAGACGCCGTCCTGGTAGGCGGAATGCACCGACGTGAAGCCGTTGCTCAACCAGTCCTTGGCGTCCTCACTGGGATGAAAGTGCTCGGACCAACGCATCTCGCTGTGCACGGCGCTGTTGTGATGACGGGCGCCGCTCGGGGAGATTTGATAAATCGGGCCGTCATCCGGCGCGTCCGGATATTTCCAATTAAGACCATACTGGGAATAGGGATCAATAAATCCCGGGTAGAGGGTATAGCCGGTCAGATCGACTTCCAATGCGCCGCTGGGGATCTCATCCTGCTGAGTTACGGCACGGATAATGCCGTTATCAATGATAACCGTGGCGTTTTCCAACACTTTGCCCGGTTGTGTCACTATTCGAGCGTGCGTCAGTGCGGTGAGTTTGGGGGTTTTATCCCGGATCCCAAGTTCCGGTTGGGTTTGATTGGCCAACCCTGGCTGACTGATTAGGCTGATCCCGGTAAGGAGACCTAATACCCATTGTCGTTCCACAGCCATGTGGTACTCCCTGTTCTAATTATTACTGGGTAGGGAGGGCATTATCTGGTGTGGGTTACGGGCTTGGCAACCTCGGTGTTACATCCGGTTTGTAGAAAATGTAACGAGGGATGAAAGCAAAAACGGCCGCCTAAGCGACCGTTTCATCATGCCACATTGGACATTACTTAATCAGGAACTCATCCAGAGAGTGGCCAGCGTCCAGCTTCTCTTTGATGGCCTTGGGAGTGCGACCCTGGCCGGTCCAGGTGATGTGTTCGCCGTCCACGTAGATTTCGTATTTGGGCGGACGCGGTGCGCGCTTCTTACGAGGCGCCGCTTCGGTCAGCACATTCAGTTCGTCCAGACTGATGCCATCTTCGGCCAGTTGTTTACGAATGGCTTCAATCTTGGCCAAACGCTCAGCGTTTGCGGCATTTTCTGCAGCCAACTCTTCTTCGCGCTCTTCTGCAATCTTTTGCATCTTAGTGATGACTTCGTTCAGCTCATCCAGAGTCAAACCTTTTAATTGGGCTTTCAGACGGCGACCGTGAGTCAGGATTTCAAGAAAATCTGCCATGTTGCTTAAACCTTTTCTGAACACTTGGAGGGGTCAAATAAAACTACTACCTGATTATAATAGTGTCATTTCAAATTGAAAGCGTATTTTTTGTGTTGTTTTTGTCATTAGGCATATCCAAATACGCATAATCCGATTGAAGCTTTCTTATTCAGCCTGGGTTCATTTTCGTATTCACCCGGTGAATATCGTTGGAGTTCAGTGAGCGAATAATCGCTTTTAATGTCCTGAGTCTTCCCCATCTCCCCAGTTTTCGGGCACTCCGGATGCCATGTTGACGTTTACGTTAACAGAAAGTAGAGTGAGGCCAGGATTGCGGCACTGTGCCGGTACGCAATAAGGACTGACAATGAAGATTCTCGTTCCCGTCAAACGGGTGGTAGACGCCAACGTGAAAGTGCGCGTCAAAGCGGATGAGTCCGCTGTCGAGCTGGCCAACCTGAAAATGGCCCTCAATCCCTTCTGTGAAATCGCGGTGGAAGAAGCGGTTCGCCTGAAGGAGCAAGGCAAGGCCACGGAAGTGGTGGTGGTCACCGTTGGCCCCAAAGCGGCCCAGGAGCAGTTGCGTACCGCCATGGCGCTGGGTGCGGACCGGGCCATTCACGTGGAAACCGACGACGAGCTGGTGCCCCTCTCCATCGCCAAACTGCTCAATGCGATCGTGAATAAAGAGCAACCGGATCTGGTGCTGCTCGGCAAGCAATCCATTGACGGCGACAACAACCAGACCGGCCAGATGCTGGCGGCCCTGATGGGCGCGGCTCAGGCCACCTTCGCCTCCAAACTTGAGGTGGTTGGCGGCGGTTTGCAGGTGATGCGTGAAGTGGATGGCGGCCTGCAGACCATCCAGGTTTCCCTGCCGGCGGTGGTGACCGCCGACCTGCGCCTCAACGAGCCCCGCTACGTCTCCCTGCCCAACATCATGAAGGCCAAGCGCAAGCCGCTCGATACCCTGACCGTGGACGAGCTGGGCGTGGCCCTTGGCCAGCACCAGAAGGTGCTGAAGGTGTCAGCGCCGAGCGAGCGTCAGGCCGGTGTGATGGTGGGCTCCGTCGAGGAGCTGGTGGACAAGCTGAAAAACGAAGCGAAGGTGGTGTAATGGCTATCCTGGTAATTGCAGAGCTGGATACCCAGCTGAAAGCGGACACCGCCAAGGTGGTGAGTGCGGCCAAAGCCCTGGGGGGCGAGGTGCATCTGCTGGTGGCCGGACACCAGATTGAGGCGGCGGCCCAGGCGGCGGCCACGCTGGAGGGCGTCAGCCAGGTGCTGGTGGCGGACGACGTCCGTTTTGACCACGGCCTGGTGGAAAACCTGGCGGAACTGGTGGTCTGCCTGGGGCGTGACTACCCGCACATTCTTGCTGCGGCCTCCGCGCAGGGCAAAGATCTGCTGCCCCGTGTGGCGGCGTTGCTCGACGTCTCCATGCTGTCCGACGTGGTCAGCGTGGTGTCTGACGACACCTTTGTTCGTCCCATTTATGCCGGTAACGCCATGGCGACCGTGCAATCCCTCGATCCCATCAAGGTCATGACCGTTCGGACCTCCGCCTTTGATGCGGTGGGCGAGCAGAGTCCTGCGCCGGTGGTGGCGGCCAGCGGCGGTGAAGACACCGGCCTGAGCCAGTTCATCGGGCTGGAGCGCATTGAGTCCGAGCGTCCGGAACTGGGGGCGGCCCGCGTGGTGGTTTCCGGTGGCCGGGGGGTGGGCAGCGGTGAGAACTTCGCCCTGATCGACGCCCTTGCGGATGCGCTGGGCGGCGCGGTTGGCGCCTCACGCGCTGCGGTGGACGCCGGCTACGTGCCCAACGATTACCAGGTCGGCCAGACCGGTAAGATCGTGGCACCGGAACTGTACATTGCGGTGGGGATCTCCGGCGCCATCCAGCATCTGGCGGGCATGAAGGACTCCAAAGTGATCGTGGCGATCAACAAGGATCCGGAAGCGCCCATCTTCCAGGTGGCGGAAGCTGACCGAACAGCTCTCCTGAGTCATGCAAACCCGCCACTCTGTGAGCGGGGTCACAAAATGGCGGCATTTTCTGGCGAACCCCATCGCCATTATGGTTAGAATGCCGCCGTTGTATTGCCCATTCGAGGTAATGCAACTGCCTAAGAAAGGTAGAGGCGCACCGCCTAAGAGTAATCCGGTTTAGGGTGATTCCCGTTGAGGCCGGACCAAAGGAGTCGGTGCCGAAGTGCGTCGGGCGTCATCCCGATGTGCTGGGGTCGTATCGAACAGGTACGACACTGCCATAGTAATCTCTGTCAGGACGACAGCAGTGGGTTTACTATGGAGCGCTACTGAATGGACGGTGGATCACTTCTCATATCCCCCCGCGGCGTTTTTTTGCCGCGTCAGTTGCCTCCATCTCATAACGACGACGATAAAAGATGGTTTCCATGCAATTCGCCAATTCGGCGTTCGCGCTGCTGCCTCCGGTAGTGGCCATTCTGATGGCGGTGATCACCCGCCGAGTTCTGCTTTCCCTGGGTGTTGGGATTCTGCTGGGTGCCCTGATGCACAACGGCTTTGCCCCGATGGCCACCCTGACCGACATCGCCGACCGGGCCATTGGCCTGGTGATCGATGACGGAG
>CAZWED010000048.1:0-14620 GCA_964632645.1 uncultured Ferrimonas sp.
TGGGTTCAGCGGGCACCAGTCCCCATAAGGCCACCAGCGGCAGCGGCAGCGCCTCCACCGGCCAGACAAACCCGGCGATAAACAGCAGCGGCATGGAGCTGAGCACCAGGATTTGGCTCAGCAGGTCGCGCCGGGTCACCAGCGAGGCCAGGAAGATGCCCAGGGAAGCGGTGGCCAGCAGGAAGGGCAGCAGCAGGCCCCACAACGCCGTCAGGGAACCCAGCAACGCCACGTCATAGAAACGCAGGGCCGGCCCCAGATACCAGCTGGCCGCCAGGGCAAAAGCCGGCACCAGCAACGCCAGATCGACGCGGTAGAGCGACCAGGCGGACGCCTGTCGCCACACCCCGGCCCGACCCCAGCGACCGGTCCCGATCAGCGCCGCGCAGATCAGCATCAGCTGGTGCAGGATCAGCACAAACAGTCCCGGCAGGACGTAATCGAGGTAGCCAAGCCCGGTGTTGCTGGCGGGGACCACGTTAAGATCCACCCCGCCCAGCCGACTGGTCTGCAGGGCAAACCCATCTCCGGCAAACACCTGACGGGCCACCCGGACCTGCCCGCCCAGCACGGTGGCGGCGGCCGTCACCGACTCGGCAATGGTGCCGTAGGGCAGGAAGTAGTTGGCGTTACCCGCCACCACAATGCTGCCGGAAACGCCCCGGCGCAGGTCCAGTTCAAAGCCCACCGGGATCCAGACCATCCCCGCCGCCCGGCCGCTGAGCACCTGCTCCCGGGCCTCATCCAGCGCGGTGACCCGGGCGGTGATTCGCACCCCCGGCGTGGCGGAAAGGGCCCGCAGCAGGCGACGGCTGGCCATCGACTGATCCTGATCCCACACCACCACCGCCTGTTCCGTGGTGACCTCATGAAGATAGGGAGCCGGATAGAGCACGAGGTAGATCCCCAGTCCGGCAAAAAAGGTGATCAGCAGCGCGGCGTCGCGCCCAAGCTGGCGACACTCCGCCCACCACAGGCTGGTCCAGCGGCTCATGGCAATCGTCTCCACAACCAGTAAAGCAGCGGCAGGGGCAGCAGCAGCGGCCACAGGTCCCACCAGGGTGCAGTGCCCATTCCCCGGTAGCTTTGCAGCAGGGGCAGGTAGTGGCTGGAGGGCAGCAGGTCGGCCCACCATTGGGCCAGTGTCGGCATGCTGCCGGTGGGCATGGTAAGCCCCATGTAGGTGAACGCCGGCGTCAGCAGGGCGGCTCCACTGGACACCAGCTGCGCCGACTCCCGCCCGGTTCTGACCAGCACCAGCGCCAGCAGCGTCAGCGGCACCAACAGGGGCAACAGCCCCAGCCACAGAGGCCAGAGCGGTGCGTCATGGGCCACCATCAGCAGGTTGCGCATCCACAGGATGCCCAGTCCGGCCCAAACCCACTGCACCCCCAGCACCGGCAGCAGCCAGCGTCCGGGCGACTGGCCCGGCGGCGGAGTGAAGTAGAGGTTCAGCACGGAGAACAGCACCAGGATCTGCCAGATCGCCAGGCACAGCCCGGGCAGCAGAAACGCCGCATAGTCCATCCCCCGGTTATTGAGGGCGGTCAGCTGTATCGACACCGGCGCCAGCTGGGCCACCACCGCAGACGCGGGCAGGCCTTTCGCCAACACCGCCAGTGCGCCCTGGCGCTGCAAGGCGTCCGCCAGCGCCAGCTGGATCGGCGCCTTCAGGCGCTTGCCCATCAGCAGGTACTGGCCGTTGTAACGCACGTCCAGGGTCGGGGTCAGGCCATGACGCAGATCCGCGCTGAAACTGGCGGGCACCCTGACCACCGCGTACACCGCGCCACGACGCAGCGCGTCGGCCGCCTCCGCGGCCTCCGCCTGTGCCACCAGGCGGATCGCCGGTGCCGCCGACAGGGCCCGCCCCAGCTCCCGGGACAGGGCGCTGTGGTCCTCATCGACCCAGGCCACCGGCAGATCAACCGGCGAGCGGGCAGAGAAGATGGCGTAAAGCAGCAAGCCGGTCAGCCAGGGGGCGACCAGCAGCAGAAAGGCTTGCCAGGGGTCCCGTTGAACCCAGGCCAGCAGCCGCTGTGCCAGGCGTGTCACGTTCACTCTGTCAGTCGTCCAGCAGTACGGTCATCCCGGCCCGCAGTCCGGGAATGGGGGCCAGTGGCCGGAGCTCCACCTCAAAGGTGCGCATGTCGAAATCGGCCCCGCTCTCCGTCGCCCGCCAGGTGGCGAACTCCCCCTGCACGGCCCGATAGGCCACCTCAAAGGGGTAGCTGGCATCCAGCGCCGGGATCCGCAGGTTCAACTGCGTCCCTTTCGGGAACAGGGCAAGCCGGTCTTCCCGGACCTGAAACAGGGCCCAGGCGTCACTCATGTCCACCAGAGTCACCACCGGGAAGCCTTGCGGCGCCAGTTCGCCCTCCTGCAACAGCACCTGGGCGACCTCGGCAGCACGGGGAGCGCGCATCTGGCTGTCCGCCAACACCGCCTGAACCTCGGCCAGCTGCCCCCGGGCGGCTTCGGCCTTGCCCTGAGCCGCTTCCCGGGTCTCTTTGCGAGCCCCCTCTTCCGCCATCTGGTAGAGGGCCTGGGCGGCACTGGCCTGATACTGGGCCGCCTGCCACTGGGCATAGGCCTCGTCGCGCTTCTGGCGGGCCACCACGCCATCATCGAACAGCGCCTGAACCCGCTCATAGGTGGCCTTGTGCAGGTTGGCGGCGGCAAGCGCACGTTGCCAGTCATCACGGGCCGCCTGGATCTGCTGGGTCCGAGCGCCGGCATCCGCTTCCTCCTCCAGCGCTTCCGCCGCCTTCACCCCGGCGCGGGCCTGCTGCAGACGCGCTTCCAGCTCCGGACTGGACAGCACATACAGCAGGTCCCCCGCGGCCACCTGGTCGCCCCGGCGCACGTTCAGCTCGGCAAGCCGGCCGGCCACCTTGGAGGAGACGTGGTACTGGCGCGCCTCGATCTCGCCCTGAAGCCGGTAGGGCTTGGGCTGGTAGGCCTGATACATGGCCCAGCCGCTCAGGGCGGCCAACAGGGCGACGGCGCCGCCCACCAAAAGGGTCTGGTTCTTGCTCATTGCGGCCCCATCCACTCAATCATCTGTTCCATACTGCCGCCCAGGGTGGTGATCTGCGCCAGTGCCACCAGGTACTGGTAGCGGGCACGGGCCTTACCCAGCTGCACCTCCATCAGGCGCTGGTCGGCATCGACCTGCTCCAGCGAGGTGCCCAGCCCCTGGCGAAACGCCAGTTCTCTCAGGCGGCGGTTCTCCCTGGCCAGCTGTTCGGCGCTGTCCAGAGCGTGCAATTCGTAACGGGCCTGCTCCAGGTTGGCGTACTGGGAGGAGAGCAGCAGCTTCAGATCCTGCTCGGTCTGCGCTTTGCGATGGCGCGCTTCCAGCTCCGCACTTTTGGCGGCTTTCACCCGATCGGAGCGGCCGTCGTTGCTGAACAGGGGCACCTTGACGCGGATCCCCACCAGCCACTCCGGCTCCAGCTCAGACAGCAGGCCGTTGTCTTCGGCCAGGGTGTAGCTGCCAAACAGCCCCACCTGCGGCTTGTAACGTCCCCGCTCCGCCTCGATGCTGCCCTGGGCCTGACGGCGCTTGGCGTCGAACAGGGCGAGGGCGGGGTGGCTGCTCATCATGGTGCGCTGCAGGTCGCCCAGCGCCGGGGTCTGCTCCGGCAGGGTGACCCGGGTAACCGGCTCCACCTGGCTCAGTTGCAGCAGGCTGTCCAGCGCCTGCTGGGCCAGGTCGCGCTGACGCCGGGCCTGGGCCAGGGCAATGCGCGCCTGATCCACCGCGACGGCGGCGTTCATCCGCTCCACCGAGGCGATCTGACCCTGCTGCTCCAGCTTTTCGGCATTGCCCAGATGCTTCTCCAGAGCCGCCACCTGGCTGGCCCGAAGGTCGGCATTCTGGCTGGCCAGCTGCAGGCCAAAGTAGCGCTCCACCAGCAGGGTAAAGCGTTCACGCCGCTTGATCTCCTGCTCCTGGGTGCGGGCGTCGAGTTCCGCCTGCTTAACCGCCTGGGCCGCCTGAATGCGCCCACCGGCGTAGATGGGCCAGCTGCCCACCAGAGAGGCGCGGTAGATTTCACGCTCGGTAACGGGCAGCACCGGAAGAGGGAAAGGAAAGCCGGGCAGGGCCGGGTTGAGGTCCAGCTCGATGGGCTCATCCAGATAGGCGTACGTGCCGGACAGGGAGAGTTGGGGCAGGCCCAGATCGCCGGCTACGTCGCGCTCCGCGCGAGCCCGGTCGGTCGCCAGTTGCTCCGCCTTGAGCAGATCGCTGGCGGACTGCAGCCGGGTCCAGGCATCGGCCAGCGTCAGGGGAGCGGCACCAACCGGACCCACCATCAGGGTCAGCGTCAGCGCCAGGGTTAAACGAAGTTTCACAGGTCCCGCTCCTGAAATTTAGAGCAATTACTCTAGTGCATTATCCGGATCTGACGATCCCTTGCAATCCATAGGGTACACCCATTTGAAAAACCATAGAAAAAGCGGGCCTTGTTGGCCCGCTTTCTGAGTGATGTCCCGCTTACTGGGTGCCGCCGACGGTGAGGCGGTCCAGTTTCAGTGTCGGTTGACCCACGCCAACCGGCACACTCTGCCCCTCTTTGCCGCAGATCCCGACGCCCTTATCCAGCGCCAGATCGTTGCCCACCATGGAGATGGTCCTCATCGCTTCGGGGCCATTGCCAATCAGCGTGGCGCCCTTCACCGGACGGGTCAGCTTGCCGTCTTCAATCAGGTAGGCTTCGGAGGCGGAGAACACGAACTTGCCGCTGGTGATGTCCACCTGGCCGCCACCGAAGTTGGGGGCGTAGATCCCCTTCTTGACGGAGCCGATGATCTCGTCCGGATGATACTGGCCCGCCAGCATGTAGGTGTTGGTCATGCGCGGCATCGGCAGGTGCGCGTAGGATTCACGACGGCCGTTTCCGGTGGGCGCCACGCCCATCAGGCGCGCGTTGTGTTTGTCCTGCATGTAGCCCTTGAGGATGCCGTTTTCAATCAGCACGTTGTATTGGCCCGGGGTGCCTTCGTCATCGATGGTCAGGCTGCCCCGGCGCCCGGCCAGGGTGCCGTCGTCCACCACGGTGCAGTGTTCGGATGCCACCTGCTCACCGATTCGGCCAGCAAACAGGCTGGATCCCTTGCGGTTGAAGTCCCCTTCCAAACCGTGGCCCACCGCTTCATGCAGCAGCACCCCGGGCCAGCCCGGACCCAGCACCACCGGCATCTCTCCGGCCGGCGCTTCACCCGCCTCAAGGTTGACGCTGCCCTGGCGCACCGCTTCCCGGCACAGGGCAAACGCCCGCATCTCGCCGTTGTCGTCCAGCTCCAGCAGGCAATCGTAGCCGTAGCGGCCGCCCATACCGGCGGAGCCCCGCTCACGGCGGTCGCCGTCCGCCATAATGACGGAGCAGTTGAGGCGGATCAGCGGGCGCACGTCGGCAGCCAGGGTGCCATCGGAGGCCGCCACCAGCACCTCTTCGTAGACGCCGCTCAGGGAGGCGATCACCTGAGTCACCCGGGGGTCGAGGTCCCGGGTGTACTGGTCCATCTCCAGCAGCAGTTTGAGTTTGCCATCGGCACTCAGGCTGGCCAGCGGGTCCATCGGCGCGTAGCGCGCTTCCGCGCTCTGGCGCGCCAGTGCCCGCACTTTACCCTGGCCGCCGGCAACGGCGATCCCCCGCGCCGCCTGGGCGGACTGGGTCAGCGCCAGGGCGCTGATCTCGTCGGCATAGGCAAACCCGGTTTTCTCACCGGAGATGGCGCGCACGCCCAGGCCCTTTTCAATGTTGAAAGAGCCCTCCTTGACGATGCCGTCTTCCAGCACCCAGGACTCGTGCCGGCTGGATTGCAGATAGATGTCGGCGTAATCCAGACTGTGATGATGCAACTGTCCCAGGGCCTGATGCAGTGCGCCCTCATCCAGTTCAGCAGGGCTTAACAGCGAGGCGGCAACGGTTTCAAAACTCACTCGTGATACTCCATCTTGGCGTCGGCCCTAGGGCAGCCGACGATGTTTCAGGGCGGGCAGGCGGTCGCGGATCCGGGCCATTTCAGCCGGGTCAATCTGCGCACTCACCACCCCTTCGCCCTGGGGTAACTGGGCCACCACCCGGCCCCAGGGATCCACCACCATGGAGTGGCCCCAGGTTCGCCGGCCGTTGGCGTGTTGCCCCTGCTGGCCAGCCGCCAGCAGGTAGCACTGATTTTCGATGGCCCTGGCCCGCACCAGCACATCCCAGTGAGCGTCACCGGTAGGCTCGGTAAAAGCAGCAGGCAGCGCCACCAGCGTTGCCCCGTCCCGGGCCAGCGCGCGAAACAGTTCGGGAAAGCGAACATCGTAACACACCGCCAGCCCAAGCCGACCGAAGGGGGTGTCCACCAGGGTGATCCCCTGCCCGGGATGGGTGTGGGTGCTCTCACGGTAGCGCCCGGTACCGTCTTCAACGTCCACATCAAACAGGTGGATCTTGTCGTAACGGCCCAATCGGGCGCCGTCCGGCCCATACACCAGCGAGGCGGCGTAAGCCCGCCCGTCCGGTGCCCGGATCGGCAGAGTTCCGGCCACCAGATAGACCCGGTGCTGTCGGGCCAGGGCGGCCAGGGCGGTCTGCATCGGCGCCGCGTCCGTCTGTTCCGGGTGGTCGGCCAGGTCCGGCTCGGCCAGAGTGGCCCAGCCCCCTTCGGTGCCGAAGCAGAGGGCGCACTCCGGCAGTACCACCAGTGCCGGCTCAGGGCTGTTGGGGAGCCGGTTCAACCAGTGGTTCAGCCGGTTCAGGTTGGCTTCCGGCCGGGGCTGGCTGGTCATCTGGATCAGGTGACACCACATCCTTTGTTTCTCCTTGTCCGGATTTCACGCTCCCCTCAGGCTCATCCAACGCCTTGAGGATGCGCGCTTTCAGGGCTTCCAGTTCAGCATCATTGGGCACTTCGGTGTCCGGCTTCTCCGGCAGGGCAATCGACCGCTTGGTCCGGGCCACTTCGTTAAGAATAGGGTCATCCAGAGTGCCGGTCAGGTGATATCGAACCTGGGTGATCACCTCCAGCACCGGCTCCAGCATTTTGCTCACCGCAAAGGCGCCGAGCCCGATGGTCCAGGCCCCGGTACTGAGGAACACCACCGCCGGCACGCTGGAGGTCAGCGCCGGGGAGAAGGCGATCAGGTAATCCAGCTCCCGGCTGGAGAGATCGGTCCAGCCGTTCACCCGCACCGTGCCCGCCACGGAGTCCATCACGCTGTCGTCGGTTTGCACCACGCCATCCTGCACCTTCACCGTGCCGCCAAACCGGTTGAAGTGGAGGCCGCTGCCAAACACATCGGTGAAATCAAGAGACAGCTTTCGCAGCAGAGACTCCAGGCTGAAAATGGACAGCAGGCGCGCCCCCCGGTCAGACACTTCGGCCAGGTGTCCCTTGCCCAGGCGGTAATCCACCTTGCCATCCAGCTCCGCCAGCTCCATCTGCCAGGGGGCACCGGGCCAGGAGAGACCAAAGGTGAGGCTCATGTCCGCATCGCGGATCCCCTGAGACAGCGAGAGTCGCTGGGCCAGATCCCCCACATCGGGGCTGCGCAGCTGGCCCTCAAAGCTGGAGCGGCTGAGCGCCTGATCCGGTGCCCAACGGCCGCTCAGGCTCAGTTGATGGCCGCCCTGAAACAGGTTGAACTGCTCAATGCGGTAGAGGTCACCCTCCTGTCGGGCCTGCAACTGGGCCTGCCCAAGCAGGAGATCGTTGACGCTCAGGGCGGAGATGCTCAGATCCAGCGTCGGCATCCGGGCAATCCACGCCTTCGGTGCGGCCGGAATGGGCTCATCCGCCTTCTCGTCCTGCGTATCCAGTGCCAGGGTGAGGCGATCGGCCACCAGGCGGATCCCCTCCGATTGCAGGTCATGGCCGAAGGTGGCGGTGCCCTGCAGGTTGTCGCTGTCCACCTCAAACACCCAGCCCGCACTGGTGGGGCCGCCGCTGATCAGCCCCCGTCCCAGGGGCATCTGGTAGAGCGACAGCGCATCGGCTCGCACCCCCACCTGCTGCAGACCCGGGAACCAACGGGTGGTGGTCGGGTTGGGGCTGCGGTAGGTGGCAAAACTGCTGATCAGCGGCTCCCACTCATCAATGGCGATGGTGTTGCCAAGCCATTCGAGGTAACCGCCGGGCAGAATGGGGCGAGCCGCCTGGGTGCCCAGTGCCACCTGGTAGGACTGGAAGCCGCTGCCCTGATCAAAATCCATCTCGCCATGAAAGTGCGCGGCGTCGGCCAGGGAAGCCCGGACCTGGGCCCCCTCGGCGTCACCGGTCACCGACAGGCGCAGATTCTCCACGCTCTCCACCTCTTTCCCCAGTGGCGCCGGCAGATCGATGGCCAGCCCCACCAGATTGGAACGCAGTTCCGCCTGATAGCTCAGCCCCGCTTTCCCCACTCGCAGGGCCACCTCACCACTGAGCGGCGCACCGCCGATCAGGAAGGGGTCCAGCGGGCTGTGCAGGCGCTCCGGCATGCGGGCCATCTGCCAGCGGGTCGCCAGGTCGATGTCCACCGCGTAGTGGTCCTCCATCGGCGTCCCGACAATGGAGAGCTCCGCAGGTTGGTTGTACAGACGGGCCTGCAGGCCGTGCACTTCAATGTCACTGTTGCTGAAACGCAGCTCACCACGGGTCTGCTCCAAAGTGAGGGCCAGGGGCACCACCTCCACCGGCGTGTCCCAGAACGCCACTCGTCCCCGCACCTGCTGAGGCTCATCCTTCACCTGGGTGCCCAGCGGGAAGCGCATGTCGAGTGCCACGGGCAACCGCTCCTCGATGCGGACGGTGTTCAGTGTCGTGCCTACGCTGTCCGCCAGAAAGGTGTCCTTCATAACGGTTCTGGCGTCGTCGCCGTTGGCCAGCACGCTGCCCTGGATCTCCAGTACCGCGCGGCTGCTCAGGCTGGGGATGCCAACGTGGGTGCCCTCCACCGAGATCGGCCCCAGCTCTCCCGCCCGGATCGACAGGTCCATGCGGGCGTTTTCAAAGCGGGCGGCCACCAGGCCGTCGGTCACCGCGGGCCAGTCCTTGAGAAAGTCGAAGGTGAGCGCCTGCATGTCGAACTGGGCCAGGAACACGCCGTCGTTGGCGGCGTAGGGAAACGCCTTAAGGTCGCCGTGCCACAACACCTGCGCGTTGTCGCTGTGCCCCTGCTTGATGGCGTTGGCCAGGTAGTCGGACAGCCCCTCGCCCATGGCGCGACGGGGGAAGTAGCGCCCCGCCTCACCGGCGCGCTTAAGCACCAGATCGCCGTAAAGCTGCAACCGGGCCGGGGCGGCCGTGGGCAGCCCCACGGCCGCCCGCAGGCGGGCCTCCAGATCGGCATTGGCCAGCCGGACTTGCGGCAGACGCAACTGGCCCCCCTGCTCGCTGCTGTGCCACTCCGCCGTCAGGGCGAACTCGTCCAGCGCGACCGGCTCGGGAAATTGATCCGGCCAGCTCAGGGTGACCGGCTGGGCGGGCAGTGACAGCACCCCCCAGTCCCCGTGCCAGCGGGCCACGCCGCTGATCGGTGCCAGCCCGGGCAGCGAGCCGCTGCTGTGCCAGGCCAGATCGGAAAACGGCAGCTCCACCTCAAGCACGTCATTGCGGCGCTGCAACCGCAGGGGACCGAAGTTGCCCTGGGGGTCCAGAGCCAGCAGTTCACTGAGGCGTTCACGACCGACACCGGGGATCAGGCCAAACAGTGGCTCCAGTCCACCGGCAGGCAGCGTGTTCAGCCACAGGGCCATCTGGCGGTTACGATGATTCAGGTGCAGCTGCAGTTCGGGCCAGGCTTTGCCGTTACTGGCCAGGGACAGGTCCTGCCCCACCAGCTCGCCGGCAAACCAGCCTTCAGAGGGGGTCGGATACCACTGCAGCACACCGCTGTTGAGGGTGAGGGACTGGGCGCCGTCCAGCTGCCAGTTCAGGTCACTGCGGCCAAACTGCACGGTGGCGTTTCTCAGGCCGTTCTCATCCAGGCTGGCCCAGGCTTCAAGGTTGAGCACGCCACGGTAATCCAGCTGGTTGTCCATCAGCTGCCGTGCCAGCCAGTCACCGATGTCCAGCTGGGCCGCCTTGAGGTAGGCGCGGCCAAACAGGCGACCGTCGAAATGGCGATTCAGCTCCAGCGCCAGGGTGAGGGTTTCGTCCTGACGGCGGGCGGCGTCCAGGTACAGCTTGCCTTCACCCAGGTGGCGGCCATCCAGGTTTTTCCAGTTGAGGCTGGCGAGGTAGATGGGTGACAGGGCGGTCTCCCCGACCAGGATCCGCGCCGTCAGGTTATGGATGGAGAGGCGGCCAAGCTGGGTCAGCAGCAGTTCCCGCAGCGGTTCGAGACGGGCGCTGCGGCCCCCTTCCGGCTGGTCCTGCAGGTTCAGGCCCAGCTCGACGCCATCAATGGTGATGCGCTCGAGGTAGGGGCTGAAATGAAACAGGCTGGCCCAGAAATTCAGTTGCAGCTGGGCGGTGCGGATGGTGAGGGAGTGCGGCTGATCCGCCTGGGGGGCGATGCGCAGGCCGTGGATGGTCAGCATCGGGCCACTGGGCTCCCAGCCGGCGCCCAACTGGGCGATCTCCAGCTCGATGCCGTAGCGCTCCTCAACCGTATTGATCAGTTCCTGACGGACGTTGTCCAGCTCGGGCAGCAGGGAACGCACCAGGCTGACCACCAGCGCCAGTGCGACCAGAGCGGCAGCGAGACCATACCAACACCATTTGCCGAGACCCTGCCCCAGCCGGAGTAACGTCACATCATCACCACGTCAAACTTGTCCTGGGCGTACAGCGGCTCGGGCTTGATGCGCACCCGCTTGCCGAGATACACCTCCAGCTCCGCCAGACTGTGGGCTTCGTCCCCTTCCAGGATATCCTGCACGGCGGGAGACACGTAGGCGACAAACTCGTCCGCGTCGTAGGCGCGATCCACCCGGATGATCTCCCGGTAGAGTTCGTAACAGACGGTCTCCACGGTCTTGAGCTGGCCGGTTCCCCGGCACACCGGGCACTCACCGCACAGCACGTGCTCCAGGCTTTCCCGGGTGCGTTTGCGGGTCATCTCCACCAGCCCCAGCTGGGACAGGCCGCTGATGCTGCTCTTGACCCGGTCCTGCGCCAGCGAAAGCTCCAGATTGTGCAGCACCCGGTTCTTGTGCTCTTCGGACACCATGTCGATAAAGTCGATGATGATGATCCCGCCCAGGTTGCGCAGACGCAGCTGACGGGCGATCGCCTGGGTCGCTTCCAGGTTGGTGTTGAAGATGGTCTCTTCCAGATTGCGGTGACCCACAAAGGCGCCGGTGTTGATGTCGATGGTGGTCATCGCTTCGGTTTGATCGATGATCAGGTAGCCACCGGATTTCAGCTCCACCTTGCGCTGCAAGGCCCGCTGGATCTCGTTCTCAACGTCAAACAGGTCAAAGATTGGCGCCTTGCCGCGGTAGTGCTCCACCACCGCGCTGACCTCCGGCATAAATTCGGCGACAAACTCTTTCAGCGCTTCGTAGGTGAGGCGGGAGTCCACCTGGACCCGGTCCAGGGTGCGGGTGGCCAGATCGCGGACAATGCGCAACGGCAGGGAGGGCTCTTCATAGAGCAGGGAAACCGACTTGCCGGGACGCTTACGACGCTCCATCACCTTGCGCCAGACGCGACGCAGGAACGCCGCGTCCTGGGCCAGGTCCAGTTCCGACACGCCCTCGGCAACGGTGCGGATGATGAACCCGCCGTCCCGGTCCACAAACTGGCCCACGATGGATTTGAGGCGCTCCCGCTCCTGGGGGTCCTCGACCCGCTGGGACACGCCGACATGCGCCGAACCCGGCATAAACACCAGGTAGCGGGAGGGCAGCGTGATGTCGGTGGTCAGCCGGGCGCCCTTGGTGCCCAGCGGATCTTTCACCACCTGCACCATGATGTCCTGCCCCTGGCGCACCAGGGAAACGATGTCCTCCGCCCGGAACGCGCGGGCTTCATCCTCGTCCACGCACTCGGTGTGGGGCACAATGTCCGACGCGTGCAGAAACGCCGCCCGCTCCTGACCGATGTCCACAAAGGCGGCCTGCATGCCCGGCAGTACCCGGGTCACTTTGCCCCGGTAGATGTTGCCAACAATGCCCCGACGACTGCGTCGCTCCAGGTGCACTTCCTGCAACATGCCATGCTCCACCAGAGCCACCCGGCTCTCGGTGGGGGTAACGTTGATCAGCAGCTCCGCTGCTGCGCCTTGTGATGGCACCTTGCCTCCCAAATCTGTTTCTCGCCCAAGTCCCTGTGCTCAGAGGGATTGAATCAGTTCGCGGGTTTCCACCAGCGGCAGTCCCACCACCGCGGAATAGCTGCCGTAAATGGCCCGGACAAAATTGCCGCCCAGACCCTGAATGCCATAGCTGCCCGCCTTGTCCGCCGGTTCGCCACTGTCCCAATAGGCTTCGATCTGCGCCGTTGTCAGCTCGCAGAACGCCACCTCAGTGGTGATCACCTGGCTGCGGGTGCCCGACGCCGTCGCCAGGGCGATCGCCGTCATCACCTGATGGCGACGTCCGGACAGACTGGCCAGAGTGGCCAGGGCATCGGCCCGATCCCGGGGTTTGCCGAGGATGCGGCCATCAAGCACCACAATGGTATCAGAGCCGAGTACCGGCCGTGGCGCTTTTGCCATGGCCAGACCCGCTTCCGCTTTCTGCCGGGCCAGACGCTCCACCAGGGCCAGCGGGGATTCGCCCGCCATCGGTGTTTCGTCGATGTCCGGCGTGAGGATCTCGAACGCCACCCCGAGCTGGGCCAGCAGTTGCTGACGACGGGGTGAGGAGGAAGCCAGGTAAAGCGTGGTCATGGTTATCGAATCTTGAACTGTCGACGGATGCGACGCAGCAGCCAGAACACCCAGGGCCACAACAGCGGGGTGATCAGGACCGGTTGCAGGTACACCCAATCGATGGTGATCGCCGGATTACTCAAGTACTCCGCCCAGTAGATCAGCAGGTGCAGCAGCAGCGACAACGAGCCGATCACCAGGAACTGCTGGATCAGGGCAAAGTGGCGTAGCTTCTGGTACTGCAGGGCCACCAGATAGGCGGTGATGGAGAGCGCCAGCCCCCGTACCCCGAGGGTGCCCCCCACCAGAATGTCCAGCACCACCCCCACCAGACAGGCGGAGAGGATGTTAAACCGGTGCGGCAACGCCAGCACCCAATAGGTCACGGTCAGCAGCACCCAGTCCGGGCGCGCAGCCGCCACCACCGGTGGCAAAGGCATCACCTGCAACAACAGGGCCGCCAGGATGGTCAGCCAGATAATGGCCCGACCGGACGCGCGTTCGTGGCTCATTCAGGCGCCTCCTCGGTCCACAACAGCAACAGGTAACGCAGGCGATCCAGATCGGCACTGGGTTCCGCCCGCACGATGGCAAAGGTCTGGCCTTCGGTCCGCTCCACTTCCGTCACCTTGGCCACCGGATAGCCCTCGGGAAAGCGTCCGCCCAGCCCGGAGGTGTTGAGCCAGTCGCCCACCTGAATGTCGGTGTTCATCGCCACGTGGGACAACTCAAGCAGGTCGGTACGACCAGAGCCGTGGGCCACGGCGCGCACGTCGTTGCGCGCCACCCGCACCGGGATGGCATGGGTCAGGTCGGAGATCAGCAGGATCCGTGAAGTGGTCTGGCCCACTTCCACCACCTGCCCTACGACCCCTTTGCCGTCCAGCACCGGTTGCCCCACGTAGACGCCCTGGCGGCTGCCCTTGTCGATCAGCACCAGGTGCTTGAACGGGTCCTGATCCACACTCATCACCTCCGCCACCATGCGGCGGGAGTCCTGACGGGTCGGCGAATCGAGCAGGGTGCGCAGGCGCTGGTTTTCCTGTTCCAGGTGTTCCAGACGCTGCAGGCGCTCACTGATCAGCAACTGCTGCTGGTGCAGGGCGTCGTTTTCCGCCAGCAGGGCCTGACGGGTGGCAAGATTTCGGGAAAGGCCGTCCAGCAGCACCGATGGCATGGCAGCCAGGTACTGGATGGGGCTGACCAGAGTGGTCAGCGCCGCCCGGGCGGGGGTCAGCTTGTCGTTCAGCAGAACCAGGGCCAAGCAAAACAGTACCGCCAATAAAAGGCGGTACTGCAGAGAAAGGCCTCGGAGAAAAAAAGGCTTCATCGGGGGACCCGTTACTCGTCAGAGAACAGATCACCGCCGTGCATGTCGATCATCTCCAGCGCCTTACCGCCACCGCGGGCCACACAGGTCAGCGGATCGTCCGCCACCACAACCGGAATGCCGGTCTCTTCCTGCAGCAGGCGATCCAGGTCTTTCACCAGTGCGCCACCCCCGGTCAGCACCATGCCGCGCTCGGAGATGTCGGAAGCCAGTTCCGGCGGAGACTGTTCCAGCGCGGTCATCACTGCACTGACGATACCGGACAGCGGCTCCTGCAGCGCTTCGAGGATCTCGTTGGAGTTCAGGGTAAAGCTGCGCGGTACCCCTTCAGCCAGGTTGCGGCCACGCACTTCCAGTTCACGCACTTCGTCGCCCGGGTAGGCGGAGCCGATTTCGTGCTTGATGCGCTCGGCGGTGGCTTCCCCGATCAGGGAGCCGTAGTTACGGCGGACGTAATTGATGATCGCTTCATCAAACTTGTCACCGCC